>CASGDV010000042.1 GCA_949300335.1 uncultured Bacteroidales bacterium
TTGGCTCCTGTCGGGTCCGAAAATGAAAAAATCGGCCCCGAAACGGAGCCGAAGATATAAAAAGATGAGTTCGATCGGAAAAACCACAGGGACAGTCTGCCGGTTTACTCATGTTGAAGGAATTAAACGACAGTCCCTAAAATAATTTACATAAGAAATTTAGACAGCTTCTTATAAACAGGATTTCATTATGAATTTTTTAAATTGCACGAAAAAGACTGTTATTTCCCTGATAATTGCACTGACGGCGATATCAGTGCCCGTATCTGCCGAATCCGGGGATTTTGAGATCAGGGGCATCCTGCCGTGGCACAACTTCCTTTGCGGACCGAGCACCTGGGATATATCGGACTATGAAAAGTACCTTGATGAATGTGCCGCAGCCGGCATAAACTTCATCGGCTTCCATAATTATACAGGAGGTTCGGAAAGATACATGAGCTATGTCGAACCCATGGTAAGGATTTCCTATGGCGGCGTTGTGCCGGAAGCTTTTTTCGACAATTCCCAAAGCTGCAGATGGGGTTCTCTTCCGATAGGGAAAGATGAATTTGCATTCGGTACGGAAAAATATGTCAAGTTCAAAAAAGGCGTGTTCGGGAGCAGCGGGACAGTTTCCGCATCCGGCAAGGAAGCACATTATGAAAATGCCCATAAGCTTATGCGCCGGGTACTTGAGCTCGCTCATGCGAGGGGAATCCGGATGGCAATGGGATTCGAATTCGGTATAATACCTCCGGAATATTTCTCCGTCAATCCGTCCGGTGACAGTTTCTACTGGAGAGGCGAAGCCGGGCTTATACCGAATCCTTGCAAGCCGATGTCTGCGGGTATACACCGTGCAGCAGTTGAGGATATCATAGATTCCTATCCCGGAATTGACTATGTATGGCTTTGGCTTTCCGAACATTCTTTTATGGGAGTCAATCCCGACCATGCTCTGGGAGATCCGGCATTCAGAAAACTTTATGATGAGAATGTACATTATTTCAGTGAGGACATGAGTGTTTCCGAAAAGATTCTGGGCGTCTGGAGTCTGGAATATATAAGGCAGACTATGGACATACTTTCGGAACACGGGTCTGAAGCAAGGATAATCATCGGCGGATGGGGAGGCGGCAACCAGCTTCCTTCGATACTGGAAGGACTGAACAGGGCCCTTCCGGAAAATGTCATGTTTTCATGTCTGAATCCGGACCTCGGGATGTCGCATCATTCCGGATATCTTGCCGGTATCGCAAAGACAAGGGATGTAATCGCCATACCATGGTTTGAAGGCGACCACCAGCTATGGCATTACCAGCCTCGTGCTGCAATGATGCAGGAACAGATACGCCGTGCGGCAGAAGATGGAATACAGGGAATAGCCGGTATCCATTGGAGAACATGGGAGACCAGATACAATTTCAGGACATTTGCCGAATGTGCCGGCAATCCCGAGGATACAAGGACTGTTCAGGATTTCTACCGGGAATTCTTCACTGATGATTTCGGCAGTGGTGCGGCAGATATTTTGGCACCGGTATTCGCTGATATAGATGTTTCCGGCAAATTGGGTAATGTTTCTTCACCGGAGTTCTTTGCCTATACTCCTTCATGGGGCAGATTGGATGAAAACGGAATTTCTGCAAGGAAAAATCTGATTGATGTCATTTCCGGGGCAGAAAAAGTTGCCGGGAATGCTTCATATTCCGCAGCACTGGAAAAATTCCGTTCGGTATTCGAGTTCGAACTGCTTCTTGACCGGGTAGGGCGGAGTCTTGAGCCAGGGTGGAGACTTCGTGACGAGTACCTTGTATCACGGAAATATACCGGTCATGATGTTTATGAAAAAGCATTTGCCGAATTGAAGAAAGCTCCTGTGGAGGATTTGTTCAAGGCACTTGTCAAAAGAGTTGACAACAAGGGTGACATGGGACTTCTTGTTTCCGTGAACCAGAGACTGTGGCTGAATTACCGTTTTGTGGAAGAATTCCTTTCCGAAGCATGTCGAAAAACTTCTGGGGAATATCTTTCTTCGACGTTCTCATATACTCCGGTACCCGGGGGATTCCGGTTGAGGACAGACTCATATGACAAGACACTTACTTTTTATGCGGACAATATAGTCAGGGTTGTCTCGGACGACAGGGATGTCCGGGACAATGAACTTGTGATAGTCGCCGAACCGGAGGAGCGGGAATGGCAGGTTTCCGAAGATGACCTACAGTTCCGCATTGCTACAGAAAGCCTTAATGTCACGGTGGACAAGATATCCGGAAATGTATCGTTCTCAGATATTTCCGGGAGAAAATACATCAATGAAATCCCTTGCCTGTCAGAACAGGGCGGCTGGTGGCTCCGCAGGACGGTGAATATGAGCTCGGCCTGACTTCGGACGACGGAGTAAGAATGTGGATAGACGGGAAGCTTGTCGTGGATTCCTGGGAGGAACGTGCCGCGAAATATATTCCGGTGCGTATGAATCTTTCGGAAGGTGAGGAGAAAGATATCAGGATAGAGTATTTCCAGGCAGGAGGCGGTTCTGAAATTTGTCTCAGTTGGCTTACACCTGATGACCTTGCCGAAACAAGTGACGATGAGGACAGGTTTGTCCAGTCTGTATATTTGCCTGATGGCTGCGGCTGGTATGACTTCTGGACCGGTAGGAAATACGAAGGCGGTACTGTGGCTGTCGGAAAATATCCCGCCGACATATTCCCGTTGTTCGTAAGGGAAGGTTCCGTGCTCCCTCTCGGCCCGGAAGTGGAGTATGTTTCGGAAGATACCGGGGAATCGCTGGAAATCAGGATATATCCGGGTGCCGACGGGAAATTTGTCCTGTATGAGGATGCGGGAGACGGATACGGTTATGAAAAAGGCGAGTTCTCAACTGTGGAATTCTCATGGGATGATGCCGGACGCGTCCTGAAAATTTCGGACAGAAAAGGTTCGTTTGAAGGAATGAAGGCTGATATGGATATCGAGATATCTGTCATGGACGGACTTTCCGGTCACGGTATCGGCAGGGCGGATTGCCGTGAACGTATACGTTATTCCGGAAAATCCCTGTCAGTGAAACTGTAATCCGGATGTTTTGTTGAATATTCGCAAAGAATGTTATCTTTGTAAGTATGCTGATGACTTTACGGCTGGGAAGAATATAACTACATAAATAGGGACTATCGTAAAAAGATTAGAATTTCATAACGAATTGATTGCCAATGTAATATAAAATTTGTATCTTAGCTAAAGATAAAAAGAATACCTCCAATTGCCCTAGAAAAGCCAAATTTGGAGGTATCGCAAAAATTAA
>CASGDV010000043.1 GCA_949300335.1 uncultured Bacteroidales bacterium
ATCGGCTCCTGTCGTGGCCGGAAATGAAAAAAACGGCTCCGATACGAAGCCGACGATATAAAAAAGATGAGTTCAAACGGGAAAATACAGGGACAATCTGCCGGGTGACTCATATTGACGTAATTAAACGACAGTCCCTACATTATAGCATAGCCTATAGCTCTACGCCTTGTATTATCTTAAAATAAAATCTGCATCACTCATCGTTGAATGATGCAGATAGTAATTTTGGCGTTTTCTCCCTACTTTAACGAAATTTTGTTGGCTGTTTCGCGTTTCTTGGAGTTCACAAGGTCGGCATAAATCTGTGTGGTGGTAACATTCTTATGCGTCAGCATCTTCGATACGGTGTAAATATCTGTGCCTAAAGAGATTTGGATGACCGCGTACGAGTGACGAAAGCAGTGGAAGGTTATTTTCTTCTTAATCCCAGCCTCTGCAATCCACTGTTTTAGTGGGTGGTGTGTCATTGCGCGGGTGAGCCCTTTGAATACCAATCCTTTGCCCCATTCGCCACATAGTTCCAACGCTTCGTGGCTGATGGGGAGTGTTGCCTCGGTCTCGGTTTTCTCGGTGCAGATGCGAATGTAGTAGCCTTGATCGGGCCCCATTTCAAAGTCGCTCCATTGTAATTTGAGTATGTCGCTGATGCGAAGTCCCGTCATACAGGCGAAGAGCGATGCTTGCTTCAGCACTGGAATACGGCAGGGAGTGGCGGCGAGTTGCTTTACCTCGTCGAGTGTCAGGTACTCCTTTTTAACCTCTTTCCACTCGATTTTTTCCAGGAAGTCATTAAGGTTTTCGCGCAATATCTTCTCCTTGTAGGCAATCTTTAACAGGGCGCGGAAAGTGGAAAAATATCCCGCTGCCGAATTTCGACTGATATATGAGTTGGGGTGATGTATCTGCTTGCATTTCAATAGATAATCTCTAAACTTCTCGCATAACTCAACGGTAATATCTCCAAAGGTGCATTTGCCACCGCAGAACTTCTCGAAGTGGTTGCAGACGCAATCCCACTTTTCGTATCGCTCGCGTGCCTTTTCTCGGAAGTAGGCAAGAAAATCAACCTTCTGTTTGTTCTTGTCGAGGAAGCCGAACTCCTCGTTGATGAGCGACTGCACGCGAATACAGCGTATCGCCTCCGCCTTGTTGAGTATCTCTTGGTTGAACATTCGTTGTTGCTCGTTGCGTGGCTTGGCATAGAGGTAGATGCCGAGGAACTCTCGGCGGCTCATCTTCATCGTGTAGGGATTGCGGATTGCGGGGTAGTAATCCAAATAGAGTGAAATACGGTCATTGCGTAACGCCTTTTGGCGCAGGGTTACATTTGTGCAAGTTAGTGTCATTGTCTTTATATTTTATTGTTTATACTTTTTGTTGCAAATTAAATTGGTGTTCCGATGGTGGTATCAATCACCATCAAGTAACTTTACTCAATCTTCGGTGGCTCAAAGAATTTATCGAGTTCGGAGCGCAAAATCTTGGTGTACTTGCCAACCTTAATGCGAGTGATGTTGTGATACTTCACATAGTGGTAGAGCTGGTCGCGAGTGAGGTTGTATTTCTCCATCGCTTCGGGTATGGTGTAGTATTGCGGCTCTTCGGGTGTGGCAATACCTTTGGCAATATCGAAATGCTTTTTCGAGTAATAGACCATCTTGCCCTCTTTGCGCTTGGGGATTACATTCTTATATACAAAGGTGTAGATGGCGGATAGCGTCATACCGAACTTCTCCTGCAACTCCGCTACGTTGTACCATTCGGTGATACTCGCATCAGGAGCTTTCTTTGCAAAGTAGGAGTCAATATGCTTCTTACTCCAATAGGTTCTGCCACGATTAAATGTGCGAGGGATATTATGCTCCTTCGCAATCTCATAAATCCACGACTCCTTAACACCAAATTTCTCTTTAATCTCGGCAGTGGTGTATAGATCTGTTATTGCAATCGCATCTCGCGGTTGTCGCTTTTCGTATGGATTTGCTTTAAGCATTGCATCTATATCCGTTCTTTTTACGAATGATAATCTACTGCTTAATTTATAAGCAAGCAGATGTCCTACATATATCATCTTATATACAGCTTGAAGAGAAAGACCTAATAGCGTTGCTGCTTGGGCTATTGATAAATACTCTTTGTCTTTGATGTTCTCAACAGGTTTTTCTGTCTTGACATAATGAGTTTCGTTTTCGGCTTGTTTAACCCTCTTGTCTCGGACTGCCTGTTTGTAGGCTAAATTAGCACAGCGATGTGAACAATACTTAGTAGATACCTTTTGAGCTTCAAACTCAGCTCCACACCAATGGCAAATCTTCTTGATTCTGATGTTACTTGCTGCCATTTTACTACTGTTTTTAGTGTTTAATTTTCCTGATTTCTCCTGTTTTGGTTTAACTATCTTAAACCATATTCAACCATATTCAACTTTTTCCATCACCTCGCCAACGCAAAATCGCATTTCAAGCGGCGAGGTACACAGGAGGTACAAAAACAGGCGTAAAAAGGCTTAGCAACGATTAACAACGATGCTTGCACAAACAAATATAGCACCCGTAAAGAGTGCTATATTAATCATTTATGATTGATTTAACTATTTGATAATCAACTACTACTTTCCGATGCAAAAATTCCGGAAAATGTTGCCGAGGACTTCGTCTGTGGAGATTTCTCCGACGATGGAGCCTAGATGATAAATGGCCTCGCGGATATCCTGGCTGACAAGATCGGTTGGAACACCGGATGCAAGTCCGTCCTGGACGCGGAGCAGGGAAGTGCGGGCCTGGGAAAGTGCTTCGAAATGTCGAAGATTCGTTACCATAGTGGCATCCGAGCCTGCAGCATATTCTTTGCACATTGCAGCAAGCCGGTCCTTCAAGATATCGATTCCGTCGTTGTTTTTGGCTGAGATCAAGACTGTCTCAATTTCATTTTTCCATCCGAAATCGTTTTTCTCCTGAGCTGAAGAGGATTTGCCATCCGGTAACTGTACCTGCTGCGAAACGGCACTTTTCAATGCATCAACAAGTTCAGTAATGTCATTTGACAAATCCGTTTTATTGACCACCACTATAAGCTTCTGGTTCAGCGGATCAGCCTTGGACAATATCTCCGTAAGGCTTGTCACGTTATCTTCCGCAGGCCGTGAAGCATCGACAACGGCCACGATGACCTGTGCCTCGGAAATCTTGCGGAAAGTCCTGACTATGCCGATCTGTTCGACGGTCTCATCGGTTTCCCTTATGCCTGCAGTATCTATGAAACGGAAAAGCAGTCCGTTGACATTCAGAGTTTCCTCTATGGTATCCCTGGTTGTTCCATGTACATCCGAAACAATCGCCCTTTCCTCGCCGAGCAGCGTATTCAGCAGGGTACTTTTACCGGTATTTGTACTGCCGGCAATCGCCACCGGGATACCGTTCTTGATGGCATTTCCATACTTGAAACTTCGTATGAGCGAATCTATATGGGCCAATATGCCTGTCAGGAGAGACGACAACTTTGTCCTGTCGGCGAATTCCACTTCCTCCTCACTGAAATCAAGTTCAAGCTCCATGAGTGAGACAAGATTGAGCAGGGAATCCCTCATTGTCTTCAGTTCCTTTGAAAACCCGCCCTTAAGCTGGCTTAGAGCGACCCGGTGAGCAGTTGAACTTTGAGATGAAATAAGGTCGGCAACAGCCTCAGCCTGAGCAAGGTCCATCTTGCCGTTGAGAAACGCACGCTTGGTGAACTCACCGGGATACGCAACCCTGGCTCCGAGGCCCGACAACAGGAACATTATCCTGTCGGCAATATATTTCGATGCATGACAGCTTATCTCTACCGAATCCTCTCCTGTGTACGAGTGAGGCGCCCTGAAAACCGTGGCCAGGACCTCATCCAGCAATTCTCCGCCATCGTATATCCTGCCGAACTTTACCGTATAACCGGAAGCTTCCGAAAGCTTTCCCGAATGACACTCCACCAATGTAGAGGCATACTCGAGCGCCTTGCTGCCGCTGATTCTGATTACAGAGATGGCACCGGTACCTGGAATCGTAGCCGGAGCATAAATCGTATCGTCATTTTCTATATACATCTCACAAGTATTGAATACAGGACGCGAAATTACAACTTTTGCCGATTTAATGAAAATTTAAACCGAATCCTCAGGATGATTGCCGATTTTCGGCGACAGGTTTATATCTTTGCATTCCCGATTCTTTTCGGGCGGAATCATATCCGGCCGGAAACGCTGCAAAATGCAATCCTGTATGGAAACGCATGGCAAAATGAGGCGGCATGTATCGGAGACAAACGGCAAAACGAATTATTTGAAATGAAAGTAGCGGTCATAAACGGAAGCCCACGGGGAAAATACAGCACTACGCTGCATAGTATAATGTATCTGGCAAAACATTTTCCCGATGATGAATTCTCCATTGTCGAAACGGCATCAAAGATAAAAAGCCTGGAAAAAGACATGTCCCCATTGATTGAAAGCATATCATCTGCTGATATCATACTGTTTTCATACCCGGTATACACTTTTCTGGCACCGTATCAGCTTCAACAGGCAATCTCGCTGCTCAAGAAGGCTGCGGACAACGGCAGATTCCGTCCGGAAGGAAAATTTGCGGCACAGATCACGACGTCCAAACATTTCTATGATGTCACCGCACATAAATACATCGAGGAAAATGTCCGGGACATGGGCATGAAATATCTGAAGGGATTGTATGCAGACATGGATGACCTGACTACGGAGAAAGGCAGGAAAGAACTTCTGTCATTCTGGGAGTTCATACGTTTCATGCATGCCTGCGAGAACGGGAAAGATTATCTTGGTTATGCAGAATCAAGAGGATGGAAGACCGACGGATTAGGCAAGCATGATATCGCCATCATAACGGACTGCAAGGACGACCCTGTTCTGAAAGATATGATAGACAGTTTCAGGCAATGCTGCCAGTCTCCCACAAGAATAGTTAACATTGCGGATTTCAACTTCAAGGGTGGATGCACAAGTTGCTTCAACTGTACTTCGGACGGCACCTGCATATACAATGACGGCTTCGGTGAATTTCTCAGGGAAAACGTATACAATGCATCTGCAATTGTATATGCCTTCCGGATAAACGACCATTCCATGGGTCCTCGGTTCAAGCTGTTTGACGACAGGCAGTTCTGCAACGGGCATCGGATGATGACAATCGGCATGCCTCTCGGATATCTCGTAGCAGGGGATATGGACAAAGAAAGCAATCTCAGGATGGTGCTGAAGCACGTGCCGAGGTAGGGAAAAATATATTGTGCAGGATAATATCGTGTCCGGAAAATGCTGGGGTGAGCCATGGGAATGGCAAGGGAGACCAAATGGAAGCAAACCTTCCTGTCGCCGGAAGCAATGGAGAAACTGAAATTAAACGTCTTGCCGATGAGCTGGTTTTTGTTCTGGAAAGAAAGATCGTACAACCCCAGAATTTTTACGGAACAGGCGGAACAAAAATTTTCAGAGATCTTATCTGGCTCATGAGAGGGCTTATGCCGGCTGACCATAAATTCTACAAGTCACACGGGATATATGATGACTTCCCCCAGAGGCATATCGGGCGTATGCTGCAGATAAAACTTATCGGATTTTTGTTCAACAATAAAAAGATAAGGAAAAAGATAGGAAACAGGATCAATGAGGGGATGGTAGAGCCATATAAAAAGGCTATTAATGACAATTAATTATTATACAACTAATTTAACAAACATGTTTTAATTAATAACATTTTTGTTACAACTATTTTGGTGAGATTTTGGTGAGATTTTGGTGAGATTAAGATAAGACTTGGGTAAAGTTTTTGTGAGGTTTAGGGTGGGATGTTGGTGAGACGTTACTGTACATAGGTAATCAAAAAGACGGCTGAAGAGATGGGAAATGAATTTTGAAAAAGATCGTGGAGGACATAAAGACTCCTGGAAAATTTTGAAGAGGTTGGAATCGGAGCAGGAATTGGAAATCTGCATGAAATTAAAGAAAGAAAAGAAAGATATGATTGAAAAGACAACTTTTTTATTTGACCTGGACGGTGTAGTAATGGACACCGAGACAGGCTATACGGTTTTCTGGAACGAAATGGGGGAGAAGTACCTTGGAGAAAAGAATTTCTGCGCATGTATAAAGGGCCAGACTCTCATACAGATCCGGGAAGGACATTTCAAGGGTATGGACAGCGAATTTGAAGAAATAACACGCAAGCTTGACATATTCGAGAACGAAATGCCGTACAATTTCATACCCGGTGCCGACAGGTTCCTCGAATTCCTGCATGGAAAAGAAGGAGTGAGGACTGCGCTTGTCACAAGTTCCAATCTGAAAAAGATGCAGAACATATATATAAGGTATCCTCATTTCAGGAATCTGTTCGACGTGATATTGACCAGCGAGAACTTCAAGAAGTCCAAACCGGATCCGGAATGTTTCATGACAGGCATGAGGTTGCTCGGATCATCTCCCGAGACCACTGCCGTATTCGAAGATTCGATACACGGACTCACTGCATCACGCAAATCCGGTGCATTTACCATAGCTCTCGCAACGACCAATCCGGCCGATGTCGTCACCCCGCTGGCTGATATAGTAATTGACAATTTCGAATCTTTTGATTTTTTGAGAAAAATATCTCCGTCATTATTTGAGTAATCGCCAAAAATTATATAACTTCGCGCCAATTTAAGCGTTAAGTAAAATGGCATCAGGAACACCAATAATAGAACAACAGTTTTTCGGCTCGCTGCCCGATTCTGAACTTTTCCGTTATTTGTTACAAAAATAGGCGACCATTTCCGATTTATTCGGGGTGGTCGTTTTTTTGGAATGTTATTCCCCTGACATGAATGCGCTTTGATTACAGCATCATCTACCGGACTGATACCGGTAAATGGCGGACAGGGCATGATGATTTTAATACATATATAAAAAGACATTGACAATGGAGCAAAAAATTCGAGCAACACTCAAACTGGAGAACGGAATGGAGTTCAGTGGCTACTCTTTCGGCTACAACGGTCCATGCGACGGTGAGGTTGTATTCTCAACCGCGATGGTCGGGTACACGGAAAGTCTTACGGATCCGTCATATTCCGGACAGATTCTCTGCATCACTTATCCGATTATAGGTAATTACGGTGTACCTGAGGAAGGATACGCAGAGAACGGCATTTCCAAATTCATGGAATCCGACGGCATCTATGTAAGGGGACTTGTTGTTTCCGACTATTCGGAAAATTACAGTCACTGGAATGCAGCCAAGAGCCTCGGCAAATGGATGGAAGAGCACAAGGTTCCGGGAATCTACGGAATCGACACGAGGGAACTTACCAAGATCATACGTGACAATGGTGCAATGCTCGGAATCATTGTTCCGGAAGGACAGACAAGGGATTTTCCGGTTGCTGACCCGAATGAGGAAAACCAGGTGGCAAAAGTAAGCTGCAAGGAAGTGATCAGATACGGAAGCGGTGACAAGAAAATCGTTCTTGTGGACTGCGGTGTCAAGCACAATATCCTCAGATGCTTCGTGAACAGGGGACTGGAAATCATTCGGGTTCCATGGGATTATGACTTCAGCCAGATCGAATATGACGGACTGTTCATCTCCAACGGTCCTGGAAACCCTAATTTCTGCGATGTTACGGTAGAACACATAAGAGAGGCGATGAAGGAAGACAAACCTATCTTCGGAATATGCATGGGAAACCAGCTGCTCAGCAAGGCTGCCGGTGCAAAGGTGTTCAAGCTGAAATACGGACACCGCAGCCACAACCAGCCTGTCAGGATGGTAGGGACCAACAAATGCTTCATCACTTCACAGAACCACGGTTACGCTGTCGACAATGATACTCTGGGACAGGATTGGGAGCCGTATTTCATCAATATGAACGACGGTACCAACGAGGGTATCAGACACAAGAGCAAGCCGTTTTTCTCCTCACAGTTCCATCCCGAGGCTTCCAGCGGTCCGACGGATACGGAATTCCTGTTCGATGAATTCATCAGCAAACTATAAATGCAGTTAAACAGTCACCTTATAATTTTGAAACAATGATTGACAACAATATAAAGAAAGTATTATTGCTTGGTTCCGGCGCCCTCAAGATAGGTGAAGCCGGAGAGTTCGACTATTCCGGTTCACAGGCTCTGAAAGCCATGAAGGAAGAGGGAATAGAAACCGTACTTATCAATCCCAACATTGCCACTGTCCAGACTTCCGACAAGGTTGCCGACAAGATATACTTCCTCCCGGTGACTCCGTATTTTGTGGAGAAGGTAATCCAGAAAGAGGCTCCACAAGGCATTCTTCTCGCATTCGGAGGTCAGACTGCACTCAACTGCGGCGTCCAGCTTTACAAATCCGGCATTCTGGAAAAATACAACGTCAAGGTTCTCGGGACACCGGTACAGGCAATCATCGATACGGAAGACCGTGAACTGTTCATCGAAAAGCTCGACCAGATAGATGTCAAGACGATTAAGTCGCATGCTACGGAAACAATCGAGGAAGCTCGTGCTGCAGCGGAAGAACTCGGCTATCCTGTGATTCTGAGAGCCGCATATGCTCTCGGAGGACTCGGTTCCGGTTTCTGCGACAACGAAGAGCAGCTTTATGAAGTTGCGGAAAAGGCATTCTCATTCTCTCCGCAGGTTCTGGTCGAAAAATCACTTAAAGGCTGGAAGGAAATCGAATATGAAGTGGTCAGGGACAGGTATGACAACTGCATCACTGTCTGCAACATGGAAAACTTCGACCCGCTCGGAATACATACCGGTGAGAGTATCGTGGTAGCCCCATGCCAGACTCTCGACAATGATGACGTGGAGTTCCTGCGTGACCTTGCCATCAAGATTGTCCGTCATGTAGGTATAGTCGGAGAATGCAACGTGCAGTTCGCTTATGACCCTAACTCAATGGAATACAGGGTAATCGAAGTAAATGCACGACTCAGCCGCTCTTCAGCGCTTGCATCGAAGGCTACAGGATATCCTCTGGCTTTCGTGGCAGCCAAGCTCGGACTCGGATACGGACTGTTCGATCTCAAGAACTCGGTGACCAAAGTGACTCCGGCATTTTTCGAGCCTGCCATAGACTATATTGTCTGCAAGATACCTAGATGGGACCTTTCGAAGTTCCACGGAGTTTCAAGGAAGATCGGCTCCAGCATGAAGAGTGTGGGAGAGGTCATGTCAATAGGGCGAAGCTTTGAGGAGGCGATACAGAAAGGTCTGAGGATGATCGGCCAGGGAGCCCACGGATTCGTCGGGAACAAGGAGCTTACGGTCAGCAACATAGATGAAGCTCTCAAGGAACCTACCGACAATCGTATTTTCGTGATTTCAAAGGCAATGAGGGCCGGCTATACCGTAGACCAGATACATGATCTCACCAAAATCGACCGCTGGTTCCTGAAAAAGCTGGAAAGGATTGTCAATACTTTCCATGAGATGCAGAAATATGACAGTTGCGAATCCATGCCGGTGGAACTTCTGAGAGACGCAAAGAAACAGGGATTTTCGGATTTCCAGATAGGAAGGGCCATATACAAGGACAAGATGGACTCTGAAGATGCACAGAACATAGTAAGGGCATTCAGGAAATCACAGGGCATAGTGCCTTGCGTAAAACAGATAGATACCCTTGCCGCAGAATTCCCTGCAGCTACGAACTACCTGTACCTCACCTATAACGGTAATTTCAATGATGTCAACTATCTCCATGATCATAAATCAGTTATCGTTCTTGGTTCAGGTGCATACAGAATCGGAAGTTCCGTCGAATTCGACTGGTGTTCGGTGAACGCTCTCCAGACAATAAGGAACGAGGGCTACAGAGGAGTTATGATCAACTACAATCCTGAAACCGTTTCCACCGATTATGACATGAGCGACAGGCTGTATTTCGATGAACTCACGTTCGAAAGGGTGATGGATATCTACGAGCTCGAGCAGCCTCACGGCATGGTTGTATCAGTCGGAGGACAGATTCCGAACAACCTTGCACTCAGGCTTGACCACAGTGGTGTGAACATCCTTGGTACAAAGGCTTCCAGCATCGACAAGGCGGAAGACAGGCACAAGTTCTCATCGATTGTGGATGCCCTGGGAATTGACCAGCCTAAGTGGAAAGAGCTTACTACGCTGGCAGACCTTCACGATTTCGTATCACAGGTAGGCTTCCCGGTACTAGTAAGGCCTTCATACGTACTTTCCGGAGCTGCCATGAACGTATGTTACAATGAGGAAGAACTCAAGCGTTTCCTTTCACTCGCAGCAGAAGTGTCCAAAAAGCATCCGGTAGTAGTGAGCGAATTCATGCAGAGATGCAAGGAAATTGAATTCGATGCCGTTGCGGACAACGGGGAAGTGATTGCCTATGCCATTTCGGAACATATCGAATTTGCAGGAGTACACTCTGGTGACGCCACTATACAGTTCCCTCCTCAGAAACTGTACGTCGAGACTGTAAGAAGAATAAAGAAGATTGCAAAGAAGATTGCAGCCGCCCTTGAAATTTCAGGACCTTTCAACATCCAGTTCCTTGCCAAGGACAATGAGATAAAGGTAATAGAATGCAACCTCAGGGCTTCGAGAAGCTTCCCGTTCGTATCCAAGATATTGAAGATCAATCTCATCGAGCTTGCAACCAAAGTTATGCTGGGCATGAAGCCATCAGCTCCCCACAAGAGCGCATTCGATTTGGATTACGTGGGTATCAAGGCTTCGCAGTTCTCATTCTCAAGACTGCATCAGGCAGACCCTGTACTCGGAGTCGACATGGCTTCAACCGGTGAGGTAGGATGTATAGGTGATGACTTCAACGAGGCTCTTCTCAAATCCGTGCTCTCCGTAGGATACACCATTCCTTCCAAGAATATCCTCGTATCTTCAGGTGACGCTCTTCAGAAAGCCGACCTCCTCAATGCATGCAGACTTCTTGCAAAGAACGGATATACTTTATTCGCTACTGGAGGTACCTACAAGTATCTTATTGAAAATGAAGTTCCTGCAACGAGAGTGCTCTGGCCGAGCGAGACTGAAGACAAAGAACTTTCAGCACAGTATGAACCTGCTCTCAAGATGCTTCAGGACAAGGAGCTCGACCTCGTCATCAACATACCTAAGAACTTTACAAGCGTGGAACTGTCCAACGGGTACAAGATAAGAAGGGCCGCTATCGACTTCAATATTCCGCTGATTACCAATGCCAGACTTGCCACTGCATTCATAAGGGCTTTCTGCAGCATGGGAATCGATGATATACAGATCAAATCCTGGGATCAGTACAAATAGTTTCCGGGAAGTCCCTTGATCGTAAGGCAATGTCCGGAAGCATATTCCGGACAAAAGCCTTTTGGATGCGTCAGGATATGTAAGATGCTATGGGCTGAAGGTGACGGCAAAGGATTTTACCAATGAAATGCCGGTGCCATGACCGGAAGCCACGGAACAGACTGCATGTTCTGACACATTGTTATTGATACATTGAAAGTTTTTGGATATGGCAATCAGCATAAGTTTGAAAAAGACACCGGGAATATTGTTCTGCGCCAGCAAATGGTGGGGAGACCCTGATATGCCTGAAAATATGGAATATCCTATGACGGAAGTGGAAGAAGACGGAGAAATTTCCGAATATCCTCTGACGTTCATATGCCAGATAAACTGCGAGGATATTGCAGGATATGATGAAGATGGAGTATTTCCGCATGAGGGGATGTTGTATTTCTTTGCAGCCATCGACAAATATCTCGGATATGATTCTCCTGTACAGAACGGTCCCGGAGAATGGCCGAAAGGGCAGGTCGTGGTGAAATATGCAAAGAACATAAACTTTGAAACATTCAAAAGCTGCATCCTTGTGGATGACGGGGACAACTCCCTGACGGAACCCCCGCTCAAGATGGAATTCGGCAAATGTCAGCACAATGACGGAGGGATCATCCTCGGTGGGATGCCTTGTCATGAGGACGTCACCGAATCCTTTCCGGATCATGTCAGTCTTCTGCAAATCGGGAAAGACGGGACTGCCGGCACGGATTTTGAGTCCGGAGGCATGCTGAACATTATCATAAGGCCCAATGACCTTAAGTTCGGCAATTTCAAGAAAGCCAGAGGTTTTCTCAGTTCAATACTTCGGTAAATTTTTACCGATAAATTAAAATTAAACATAGAATCGGCATAGTCCGGTTCAAAAATATATTCAAGAGATCATTGAAATACTGTCAAGAATGAATCGTCAAGGAGTAAGAAAAGGGATGAAAAAGATA
>CASGDV010000044.1 GCA_949300335.1 uncultured Bacteroidales bacterium
CATTCCGAGAAGAACTCTGGCTGTCACATCATACAGGTCCTGCCCCTGCTTCATTATATTCAAATCATAGTCCGGTTTGATATCGAATATATGCAAAACCTGGTCAAGCATCTCGCGATGCTGACCGGTTACACATACTATTGTTTCGAACTCATCAGGATGTTTCTGGAACTCCTTTACAAGCGGAGCCATCTTTATAGCTTCAGGACGTGTCCCGAAGACAAGCATTATCTTTTTCATGTCAGACTGGATTAAAGATGGTAGACACCTGGCAGGGTGCAGATATTATGGCAGTCAAGAATCACCTTACCCTTGAGTTTGTCCATGTTCTGTCTGATTTCATCGTGTTTTACCATGATTACTACCAAATCCACATCATTCAGGAATGTGTCAAGATCATGGAACTGGTTTTCCACTATATCTTTAGTAATGAATGGATCATAGACTTTCAGAGGTCTGGCCAGATGTTTTTCCTGAGACTCCAGAAGCTGAAGTGTCGGAGATTCCCTGCAGTCATCCACGTTTTCCTTATAAGTCAGGCCGTAAAGACCGACCCTGCGGTTATCCGTAATATTATTCTCCTTCATTATCTCATGAATCCTATTCAGAACGTAATCAGGCTGGCTGTCATTGGTCTTCATGGACTCGTCTATCACTTTCGCCAGGCTCGGATAGTCCCCTACCAGGAACCACGGATCCACTGAAATACAGTGACCGCCTACACCAGGACCAGGCTGCAGGATGTTCACCCTTGGATGCATGTTACATATCTTGATAATCTCGTAAACATCCATGTTGTCATGGCGACAGATTCTGCACAGTTCGTTAGCAAAAGCGATATTGACTGCTCGGAAAGTATTCTCTACGACCTTGGTCATTTCCGCTGTACGGATATCAGTAACCACTATTTCTCCCTGACAGAAAGATGCATAATATTTCTTCACTTTTTCGCCGATTTCCTTGCTGTCGGCTCCGATAGTGCGGTTGTTGTGGAGAAGTTCATATACCATGTTTCCAGGAATGATTCTTTCCGGAGCATGTACCAGGTGGATATCTTCGCCTATCTTGAATCCGTTTTCCTGAATGACAGGACGGACGAATTTGTCTATGGTTCCGGGAGAGACCGTAGACTCGATAACGACAGTAGCTCCCTTAGGGCATACTTTCATCACGTCCTTTACCGCTCCCACGACATAACAAGGATCTACTTTTTTCGAAAATTTGTCGTAAGGAGTAGGAACTGAAACTATATAGGTATCTGTTTTCTGATATTCGGTAGTAAATTTGATCCCTGCCTTCAATGCTGCCTGGAAAAGTTCATCCAGACCGTCTTCCTTGAACGTAGTTTTTCCTGCATTAAGGGTAGCCACCAATTCTTTGTTATAGTCGGTACCTACCACTTCCACACCATGTGAGGCCATCATCAGGGCTGTAGGAAGTCCTATGTAGCCAAGTCCAATTACATTAATCATAATATATTCTTGTTATTGTTCAACAATTTATTATCCATTTCTCAATATTCTTCGTCTCGCTGCTGAAATTCAC
>CASGDV010000045.1 GCA_949300335.1 uncultured Bacteroidales bacterium
GTACTGCAAGGATAGAGGAATACAGACGTCATTCGTCAAGCGTGGCCGTCCGTCCTTGGAAAAGAAAGAGAACGACATCATCCGCAACGAGCTGGCGAGGATAAGGGCAACGAGGATGGAAGGCTCGTTCGGAACGCAGAAGGAACACTATGGCTTGAAACGCATCAAGGCAAGGACGAAGTTGACCGAAATCCTGTACATCTTCTTTGGCATCCACACGGCGAATGCAGTACAGCTCGTCCGGCGGGAAGTCAACGAAATTGCCCAGGCTGCCTTATGTTCGAGGTGAGTGAGAAACGGCCCTTTCACTGGAGTATTGGCTCCAGTTGGGTCCAAAAATGAAAAAAGGGGCTCCTAAACGGAGCCGAATATATAAAAAGATGAGTTCGATCGGAAAAACAACAGGGACAGTCTGCCGATTGACTCATAATGACGGAATTAAACGACAGTCCCTATTGTAATCGTATTTTGGAGAAATATTGAAAATTTATCATCTTCAATTTTAGTTTTCTAACATAAATTAGGTTGCTGTTACATTGATGAAAAAATTTATTTCAGTACAATGATTTTTCATATGGATCTGGAATCATATACCTTGAACTCTGAATTCATTCGGCGTACAGCCTACAATCCGTTTGAACATCCGGCTCATGTGCTGCGGGTATTGGAATCCGAGACTGTATGCTATCTCACTCATCGGTTTTGATGTTGAAAGCAATAATTCTTTTGCTCTGTCTATCAGCTTATTCTGGATATATTCCGTCACAGTCTTGCCTGTATGCTTACTTATCATGTCCCCGAAATAATTCGGGGAAAGAAACACTTTGTCAGCAAAATATCGTACACTTGGCAAACCGTATTGCTGGGGAGCCTCGCTGTCAAAATATTCATCCAAAAGGCGTTCAAAACGCACTATGACATCCTTGTTCTGGACTTCACGAGTTTCAAACTGCCGCTCATAAAAACGCATGCAATAATCGAGCAGCAGGCTGATATTGGAAGTAATCAGCCTGCGGCTGTGTTTGTCAATATTGTGTTCCAGTTCGGCTGCTATGTTATGGAAGCAATCCATGACCGTAGCACGTTCCTTTTCCGAGAGATGCAAAGCTTCGCGGGTTTCGTAGGAAAAGAACGAATACTTTTTGATTTCCTGTCCAAGCATGGTCCCGCGGATGAAATCCGGATGGAAAAGAAGACCGTGGGCTGAAGGACGCACATCCTTCAACATTTGCATCTCAGCAACCTGCCCCGGTGCAAAACAAACGATTGTTCCTTCCTTGTAGTCATATGGCTGGCGTCCATAAGTGATGTCTCCGCATTTGGTATCTTTCAGATAAAGGGCATACACTCCATAGTTGATTTTATAGTGTTCCGGCCAGTGAGTCGCTTTGGACAAGTCGATTACAGAGACCATCGGGTGCAAGGTCTCGAGACCGAAAAGCCGGTTGTACTTGTCCACACTATCCAGTTTGATCAGTTCTTCCATATCACAGCATATTATCGTTTTCACAAATATAATGTTTATGTTCTGAAAATTTTCCGTATTTGCCATACTATCAAAGATTCGGGTATAAATATCGGTAAATCATATACAATCCCTCTTGGCATATTCGGGTAACTTTGCTTCCGTAAATATTAAGACTGACAAACCATGAAAAATATAATCCTTATGAAATTGAAAATTATACTTGCGCTTGTCGCATTGGCACTAAACACTACAGCAATCATGGCACAGGAAAAAATCAAACAGACAGCTGGCCGCGACCAGCTCGGGGAGTTCGCTCCCAAGTTCGCAGAATTGAATGACGATGTACTTTTCGGCGAGGTATGGAGCCGTACGGACAAACTCGGACTGCGTGACCGAAGTCTGGTGACTATCACTTCGCTCATCAGCCAGGGTATCACCGACTCATCACTGACCTACCATCTTCAGTCGGCCCGTCGTAACGGTATCACGCGTACTGAGATAGCGGAGATTCTCACCCATATCGGCTTTTATGCCGGGTGGCCCAAAGCATGGGCGGCGTTCCGGCTAGCTAAGGATGTATGGGCGGATGATAAGGCAACGGCAGATGATAAGGCCGCTTTTCAGCGCGAGATGATTTTCCCCATCGGTGAACCCAATACGGCATACGCCCAATATTTTATCGGCAACAGCTATCTGGCCCCCATTTCGCGTGAGCAGGTAAACATATCCAATGTGACTTTTGAACCCGGATGCCGCAACAACTGGCATATACACCGTGCTAAGAGTGGCGGTGGTCAGATGCTCATCGGTGTTGCAGGTCGTGGCTGGTATCAGGAAGAAGGGAAACCTGCAGTCGAGATTCTTCCGGGAACAGTCATTCATATTCCTGCAAACGTGAAGCACTGGCATGGTGCGACAGCTGACGGCTGGTTTGCTCATCTGGCCTTCGAGGTTCCAGGTGATGAAACCTCGAACGAGTGGCTGGAACCGGTTACGGACGAAGAGTACAATGTATTGGCCGTACCGGGTAATGTGCAGGTAAAACTTGAAATTGTACAACCATGACGATTGAAGAATTCAAAGCTTATACGAAAACAAAAGGTCCACTGAATACAGCAGAAATCCATTCTCTTATGGACCATGCGAGCAATGAGGCGAGAAAAATCACCTTCCGTCTGAACTCGGCCTATCATACGCCGGATGAAGTGCGCACATTGCTTTCCGAACTGTTCGGATACCGGGTTCCGGACAGTTTCAGAGTTTTCCCGCCTTTCTATACGGATTTCGGCAAGAACATCACGGTGGGAGAAAATGTGTTTATCAATGCCTGCTGCCACTTTCAGGACCACGGAGGCGTGACGCTGGGTGACGGTTCCCAAATAGGTCACAATGTCGTTTTCGCCACATTGAACCATGCTCTGGAGCCAGAGTTGCGGGCCATCACGTCCCCGGCTCCTATCGTCCTCGGAAGGAATGTCTGGATAGGGTCCAATGCCACCATCCTGCAAGGTGTTACCATCGGTGACAATGCAGTGGTTGCCGCCGGGGCGGTTGTAACGAAGGATGTCCCGGCCAACACGGTTGTGGGCGGCGTTCCCGCAAAAGTGATAAGGGCTATCGGCTCCTCGGACTTTTGGATTTGACAAGATGGCAAGATAACCGATTAAAGATTTAAGTTATGAAACGATTATTCCTGATCTCACTGGTTTTTGCTGTGACATCGGTTACGGCGTGTGAGCAACATGACGATCCGGTTTTGTCCGGACAACACGGGCAAACAACCGGAGATGAAGATGACAATAACGGAAATGGAGAAACTGACATGGAAAACAATACCATCAGACTGACGGTAAATGACCGTTCATTTACAGCGACCTTAGTAGAGAACTCATCCACGGAGGCATTGAAAGAGCGCCTTTCCCAGGGAGATATCCGTATCCGTATGAATGACTACGGGGATATGGAGAAGGTCGGATCATTGGGATTCTCCTTCCCCCGAAACGACGTGCAGACTACGACCGGCCCCGGAGACCTGATTCTTTATCAAGGCAACTCGCTGGTTATTTATTACGATACGAATTCCTGGAGTTTTACACGGCTGGGACATGTGGACGGTGTCTCCACCCGGGAGGAGATGCTCGCTTTATTGGGAGGAACCGGGGAAATAACCCTTACTCTGTCATTAAATAAGAATCAAAATGAAGATTAACATAAAATGGACCGGGCTTACCAGTGAGGCCTTGTCTGTCACATATAGTGGCGGCTCTTCTCTGGCAGGGGAAATCCGTACATGGCTCGCCAAACATGGCCTTGTTGAATAAAACGATCGGAGTTCTTAGAGATGGAAAGCATGACAGTCAAGACCATTACAGGATGTAACCGGCTCTTTTCGGCAAAGACACCCAATCCGCTGGTCAGCATGATCCGCCTGTCCGATACGACCGATATTTCGCAGGTTCTCCGGTTCGGGTTCTTTACCGTATGGCTGAGAGCGTGGAATACGCCGTGTCCGCCTCTTTTCGGACATATGGAGTGCGATTTCAGCGACGGAACCCTGACCTTCCTGCAACCGGGAAGAACCGCTGCACCGGAGATATGGAAACCTGAGGCCGGCCAATCAGAAGGATTGTTGCTCTGTTTTCATGACTCGGTGTATAATCCGCTGAAAACAGGAAAATCTTCCGGAGAATATTCATTTTTCAGATATTCCGCACGGGAAAGCCTCCATCTGTCTCAGCGGGAGATGGCCGTGCTGGAGCGGGAGATGGATGAGATAGATGAAGAGCTGCATTGGGGCGTCGATGAATACTGCCATACGATTCTCGCCGGAAGAATCCGGCTGTTGCTGGACTATGCGTCGCGTTTCTACCGGCGCCAGTT
>CASGDV010000046.1 GCA_949300335.1 uncultured Bacteroidales bacterium
ACGCTCAGGATAAGGCTGCCAAACGGAATGGTCCATACTGAAACTCTATATACAACACCTCAGCAGGAAGCCATCAAGCCATTGCTGGAGGCCATTGAACAAGACATACTCGGGTAGGGTGACGCATTGTCAAAGTCAGGACCTTTATCCTGAACCTGTTCCTTATAGCCGGACAGATAGTCATATTGCGGAAAGATTTCAGAAAGGAACAGCTGCTCCAGCTGCCGATATCGTTGCTGTTCGGAATATTCATAGATTTTTCGATGTTTCTCTTTTCATGGGTTGTCCCGGACGGTTATTTCATGAAGGTAATCGTGCTGCTTGCGGGTTGTGCAATACTCGGACTCAGTCTGGAAGTGATTGCGGATGTGGTCATGCTTTCCGGTGAAGCGTTCGTGCAGGCGATATCTGTGAAGTACAGGAAGGAGTTCGGACTGGTCAAGATCGCTTTCGATTCGACTCTGATGATTTTGGCCGTGATATTGTCACTGATGTTGTCTGGAAAAATACTTGGAGTCAGGGAAGGTACCGTGGCTGCGGCATTTCTGGTTGCTATGTGTGCCAGATTTTACAACAGGAAACTTGCCTTTCTTGGCCGTTATCTCCAGTCCGTGGAAGGCGAAGAGGCTGCGGCTGGCATCTCAATATCGACAGATAATTTTGTAGTAACGATAGCCAGGGAATACGGCAGCGGCGGACGTGAAATAGGAAGGCTGGTTGCCTAATCATTGGGAATTCCATTTTATGACAGGGAACTGATAGACCTGACGGCAAAGGAACGCGGATATACTTTGGACTATGTTGAAGTTCATGAACAGAATATACCGAGCAACATATTGTACGAAATGGTGATGCAGGATTATACTGCCCCGATGGAAAGCAGTCTCTCCAAAGACGACGCACTGTTTGTGGCCCAGAGCCGTATCATACGGAAACTGGCATCGGAAGGACCATGTGTAATAGTGGGCAGGTGCGCGAATTATGTACTGAGAGATTGTCCGCACTGTATCAATGTTTTCATTCATGCCGATCATGACAGCAAGTTCGCACGAATAGTAAACAGGTATGGGGAAAGTGAAGAAACAGCTGCAGAGAAGCTCAAGAGAGTTGACAAGGGGCGTGCCAACCATTACAGGACATATGCAGGTGGCGATTGGAGGGATTCCGCCAATTACGATATATGTCTTAACAGCAGCCTTTTCGGAATAGAGGGAACCGCAAATGTGATTTCACAGCTAATTAAAGGCCAAAAGGTATGAATTGACGGCCAATGATGTTATCTTTGTATCCGGTATAGATACTTTATCGTTATGAAAAGGATTTTTTATGTTTTGTTCATTTTATCTGTAATCTGTATGATGTCCAGTTGCAAAATGTCGGAAAAAAAGAGCGGCGGGCCGGTAATCATTGCTGCCAAAATCTTTGTGAAAAGCGAGTGTGTGGATGATTTCAAAAAACTTGCGGAGCCTCTTATCGTTGCCACAAGGCAGGAAAAGGGTTGTATTCAGTATGAACTTTATCAGTGCTCGTCTGATTCCACGGTATTCTTCTTTTATGAGGTCTATGCCGACAAGGCCGCCCAGGAACTTCATTCCGGCAGCGGATATCTTGCGACATTTTCGGAATTGCGCAAGGATATGCTGAGCAAACCGTCTGAAGTAACGATATATGATGTTGCCGGTGTGAGATAGCCGCATATGGAGATATGAAAAAAGTTGCGGATTGATGCAACATTTCAGACGTGATTCCAGTCTAACATCCGAAAAAGGTTCCGGACTGTTTTCAAGTAAGTGTTCAATGTTTAATTTTTAATGTAATATCAGTATCATGTCTGAACAATTTGTTGCAGTGGTTGTC
Organism: uncultured Bacteroidales bacterium; assembly: GCA_949300335.1. Classification (GTDB taxonomy): domain Bacteria; phylum Bacteroidota; class Bacteroidia; order Bacteroidales; family UBA932; genus Cryptobacteroides. The sequence continues at coordinate 1,858 of CASGDV010000046.1, forward strand.
ACGGTAAGTACGTGTTGTGTCATGCCTATCCTAATTGTCTGGCTTGTAACGAAGGCCAGGACACAGAGAACCGACAGAAAGATGGAAGTCCTTCTGAAGGCCATCGAAAAAGGTACGGAAATCAATCCGGAACTTCTGGTCGAATCTAATGGCGGCAGGGATGTCAAGATGAAACTTCTTAAACGGCTCGGAACAGGAGTCGTGACATCCATCCTTGGTCTTGTCTGTATCCTTTTCGCGGCTTTCAATGTGCTGTCCTTCGATGAATGGGGATATTATGCCGGCCTTCCGTTTCTGGCAATCGGTATAGGAATGCTGGTCTCTTTCGGATTCGGGATCAAGTTTCTTAGACCTGAAATCGAAGCTGATGAAAGGAAACTGCTGAAATAGCCGTGCATCATGTTCTTGAAAAATGACTAGACAGCAGTTTATAGAGGAAGTGGCTGATGTGCAGGAATCTCTGAGGAGATTCCTGCGCGGTTTGTGCGGAGGTGACGGTTTTCTGGCCGATGACATTGCGCAGGAAGCTCTTCTCAAAGCTTATATGTCATTCAATGGATTCGAAGGCAGATCCCGTTTTTCTACGTGGCTGTTCAGGATTGCATACAACTGTTATCTTGACAAAAATAGAAAGAAGAATATTGGGACAGACGGAGATTTTGAGGCATGCAATGCCCGTCAGATAATAGACAATTCGTCTGAAGCAGACAGGAAGTTCAGATACCAGCCGCTATATATGGCTATCGGAAAACTTGGAAAGGAAGAACAGGCTGTAGTTCTTCTCTTTTATATGGAAGACAAATCAGTCAAGGATATAGTGGATATAACCGGGATGCCTTCCGGTACTGTGCGTTCGCATTTGTCGCGTGCCAGGAAACATTTGAAGGAATTTTTGAAAAAACAGATATAGCTTATGATCAAAGACGGAGATATAAGAAGATTCATGGACAAGTACAGGATGGCCATGCCGGAAAATGACCGTTTCATGGAGAATCTGGTTTCCCAGATCGATCTGCTTCCTGTACCGGGAAAGATGAACGCTGATGAAGGCAGAACTCTTTCTGAAGATATGGTCAGGCTGATGGCTTCAAAACTCAAGAAACATTATCGTATTCAGGCTGTTATCATATTGGTTGCAAACCTGTTGTTCTGCATCAGCCTTTTGTTTGCAATCTCGGCTGTTTTCGGGACCGGGACTGTGTATTCATCTCAGGTAATGAATATGCTGGCTGACTGGCGTTATGTCATTTTCGGTATTCTTTCCGCCATATGCATAGGCCTGTCCCTTTCATATATTATTCCTGACCAGGCATGAAAGAAAGATTCATTTTCAATCCTGAACATGACTTGTGCCTTGCAAACGGCGATGCCAATTTCGTTCCTCCGGCTTCTGCATTGAAATTCGGAGAAGACTGTCCGGAAGTAGTGAGAATCATATGCAGCGGGAAACTTTCTGAAAACGGCTTCGCAGCATGGGGCTGGAATGCCGTGCTCAAGAAAAGGCTGATGTCTCGCGGTGTGCCTGAACTCCAGCTTCCTTCGGACGGCAGAATAGCTGATATAAGAAATCTTTCCCACAGGAGGACATCCATGCTTGCGAATATGTTCATAAGAGAGAGAATTTCCGATAACGGCTTGATTGTAAGTGCAATGCCGGAAGAAATGACAGAGATGCGGGATATTCTGAAGCTATTGAGGAAATATGACAGGCTGGTGCTGAAGTCTCCGTGGTCGGGAAGCGGAAAAGGTATTAGATGGGTAAGCCGGGCTTCTTTTCGGGAAAACGATGCAGGATGGTGCCGGAATCTGATAGGAACCCAGGGGTCGCTGTTCGCGGAATGCAGGGAAGACGTCACGGACAATTTCGCCATGCTTTTCAGCATAAAGGGAGATGACGTGAAATTTGAAGGGCTTTCTTTATTCGATACCGAAAACGGAATGTACCGGAGCAGCTGTCTGGCTTCCGACGGATTCATATTTGAAAAATTGTCCCGCCGCATCCCAGCCGGACTGCTTGAGGAAGTGAAAAATATACTTACCGATTATCTGGGCAGGACTTTTGCCGGCAGATATGAAGGCTGCCTTGGAGTTGACATGTTCATATGCCGTTCTGAAGGACATTATCTTTTTGCTCCCTGTGTGGAAATCAATGTCCGTATGACCATGGGAATGCTTGCAAGGAAAATTTACGATGACGGTATCCTGATACATCATTATCCTGATGGAAGCATGCGTATGGAAATAGTGTTTTCTAACGATTGCGCTTCGTTGTATGGGCTGTTGTCGGACGCCGTCGCCGTAATCAACGGTGTCACTCCAGGAACTCATTATGCAATTGCCGTTTTCCGTAATTCCTGATTCTTGATGGCATTGATGAAGAAGTCCTTTCTCTGTGCCTGCGATATCGGATATCTTCTTATTTCAGCATGGCCTGATTCTCCGGATTTCCTGAGATCGCATACATAAAGGCTGTCGGTTTCCGACAGGAAAAGAAAGTCATAACCGGTCTTCAGTCCTTTCTGCAGGTCGGTTATATATGAACATGTCCTGCATACGGATTCATCCGACATGTCATCCTTGCAGAAGATGTACAGTCCCATTTCTTCAAAAGAACCGTAGAATCCGTTTCCGGCTTTTCTCACCTTGCTTTCAATTATCCTTCTCAGAGGCATGGCCAGTGACCAGTATTCATATTCCTTTGTTCCGATATATTTCCCTCTCTGCAATCCGAATCCGTATCCGGAAGATATGATTCTTTCGAAATCTTCATTGCTTTCCCGATCACATTTTCCGCCGCTGTCTTCCGGCTGCAGTCCGGCCATTTCCTTCAAAAGGCTTTTGGCTGCGTTCCGGCTTTCTTCCATGGCACGCGTCACTTCAACTCCTATGCTTTTGTGGTCGGGACTCTGCAGGTCGGGCCGGTCTTCATTTATCAGGCATTCATAACGCTTCCCGACAATGGAGATGAGAGACAGTCTGGCGTATCTTTCAAAAAAACAGGTGTCGAATTTTGTCATATAACGGATTCAATGAATTTCACGATATCGTTCCATACAATTTCCTTGCCCTTTTCATTGAGGATTTCATGCCTCATAAAGTCGTAGAGCTTGTAAGAAACATTTGAGTATCCAGCCTTACTGAACATGCCCACCGAGCGAAGATGGCTTCTGATGTTACCGAGACACGGGTCTTCCTTTCCGGATATGAAAAGTACAGGCAATGACCTGTTTCCAACATTCCAGTTTTTCTTGCTGTATGTCTCGGACATGAGTCCGAAAAGATTTCCGAATCCGTTGACGGTGAACTGGAAATTGCACAACGGGTCTTTGTCGTATGCATCCACGACGCTTTTGTCGGAACATATCCATGAGTTTCCCGACCCCTCATGCCTGAATTTAGAGTTGAACATTCCGAATGAAAGTTTGTGCAGGATATCGGGCCTGGTGCGGTCGCCGCATATGAAGCCTATCACGGATGCCAGACATCTCCCGAAAACGGAGCCGGGGTTGTAGCTCGGACTTCCGCATACTATAAGTCCGCTGATTTCCGAATCATGTTTTTTGCAGAATACCCTCACCGCCATGGAGCCCATGCTGTGCCCGAAAAGAATGACAGGCTTGTCTGGAAACAAGGAGGCGATCCAGGATCTTACGATATGTATGTCGTCTACCATCGCAGTCCAGCCCCCTTCATGGAAATATCCCAGGTCTTCCTTATCTGATATGCTTTCCCCATGCCCGCGGTGGTCATGAATTACGCAAGCATAGCCTTCGGACAGAAGAAATTCCATGAAAGGCATATAACGCTCCTTGTGCTCGCACATCCCGTGGACCAGCTGGACCACGCCTTTGATGTCCTGTATGGAATCCGGATGAGTGTAAAGTATATGCAGGGCAATATTGTCCGCAGAGGCCGGAATTGAAGTTTTTGAGAATATGGATGATGTATTTACGGACATGGGACCGGATATTTTGATAACTTGGTATAAATATATGGATAATTTATTTACTATAACTATCTTTGGGACTAAATCACATAAATAATCTGTTTCTTGCAATGAAATCCGTAATGAATTTTGGAAAGGCATGTGCTGTGGCGTGCCTGTCGGTTTGTATTTTTTCATGCAGTTCGCGGGTAAGGGAGGCTGAAATCCGCGTTGCAAATGAAATAAGGCCTCCGGCTGTGCCTTTGGTGACGGTAGATCCGTATTTTTCCATCTGGTCATTCGCCGACAATGCGTTTGACAGGCCGACAGTACATTGGACAGGAAAGGAGCATCCCCTCATCGGAGCCGTACGTGTGGACGGAGTTTCATACAGGTTATTGGGCAGGGAGAATCCGCATCTGGTACCGGTACTTCCTACAATCGTCTATGAGCCTTGGACGGCCAAGGTCATGATTGACAGAAAACCGTCCGGAGACTGGACTTCTCCGGATTATGACGACAATTCGTGGGAAACGGTTCCCGGAGCAATCGGATCTCCGGAAATGCCTGTCGTAAGGACAATTTGGAGGGGAGATGACCGTGACATATGGGTAAGAAGAACCATTGAACTTTCCGAGGATCTTTCCGGAAAATCCCTGGTGTTAGAATATTCGCATGACGATGTGTTTGAACTTTATATAAACGGAATAGAGGTCGCCAATACCGGCAATACATGGAGAAACAATGTCAGGGTGGAACTTCCGGAAGAAGTAAGAAAAACTTTGACTGGAGGAAAGGTTACATTTGCCGCCCATTGCCACAATACCGTAGGCGGATCCTATGTCGATTTCGGTCTTTTCGAGAAATGCCCTGGAGGCGAATTCGAAAATATCGCCGAACAGACGGGGCTGTCCGTGCTGCCGACAAGGACTGTATATACTTTTGAATGCGGAAATGTCGAAATCGACATGATATTCACGGCTCCGCTGCTTATGGATGACCTGGATCTCATGAGCCGTCCCGTGAACTATCTTACATATCAGGTCCGTTCGACCGACGGAAAAAAACATTCGGTTCAGGTATATTTCGAGGGTACGCCTCGGATAGCTCTCAATACTCCGGATCAGGATGTGACTTTGGATTCCGGGATCGAAAACGGAATCAATTATCTCAGAACAGGTACTGTAGGACAGAATATTCTCGGACGCAAAGGGGATGATGTCAGGATTGACTGGGGATATTTCTATATGGCTGTTCCGGATGGCAAGGGTGAACTGGCTGCAGGTGATTATGTCTCGATGAAGGAATCATTCATGGATACCGGAGACCTGTCGGGAAGAAAAGAAGTTCAGGATACGTTGAATATCTTGAGAACACCTGTTTCCATGGCTTATGCAAGAGATCTCGGGAATGTCGGTCCGGAAAAGGTCTGCGACTATCTCATGCTGGCATACGATGACATATATTCCGTGCAGTTTTTTGGAGAGAATCTTCGGCCTTACTGGAACAGGGACGGCATGACAACTATTGTCTCCATGCTGGAGAAGGCATCGGACAGCTATGCCGGAATTATGGAAAAATGTGAATCATTTGACGTGTCGATGATGAATGATGCGGTAGAGGCGGGAGGAAAGGAATATTCGGAATTGTGTGCCCTTGCATACCGGCAGGCAATTGCCGCCCACAAGCTGGTTGAATCGCCTGACGGGGAACTGCTGTTTCTTTCAAAGGAAAATTTTTCAAACGGTTCCATCGGCACTGTCGATGTAACCTATCCTTCAGCTCCTCTGTTCCTGCTTTATAATCCTGAACTTGCAAAAGGTCTCATGAACCATATTTTCCATTACAGTGAGAGCGGCAGGTGGACAAAACCTTTCGCCGCCCATGATGTGGGTACTTATCCTATTGCAAACGGACAGACTTACGGAGGTGACATGCCGGTCGAGGAAAGCGGCAATATGCTTATACTTACTGCAGCCGTTGCGGAAAGGGAAGGAAATGCCGGATATGCATCACTGCATTGGGATGTGTTGTCCGTATGGGCGGATTATCTCGTCGAACACGGGCTCGATCCAGCGAACCAGCTCTGTACAGATGATTTTGCAGGCCATTTTGCCCATAACGCAAATCTTTCGATAAAGGCCATAATGGGAGTAGCATCATATTCAAGGCTGGCCGGGATGTTGGGAAAAACGGAAATTGAGAAGAAATACAGGTCTGCGGCAGAGGAAATGGCTTCGAAATGGAAAACTATGGCTTTCGACGGAGACCATTACAAACTGACTTTCGACAAACCCGGCACATGGAGTCAAAAATACAATCTGGTGTGGGATGACATACTGGATTTCGGGATATTCGATGATTCGGTAGCAGAGACAGAAATCGCCTATTATCTGACAAAACAGAATGAATACGGTCTGCCTCTGGACAGCAGAAAGACATATACCAAGACCGACTGGATAATGTGGACTGCAACTCTTGCGGATGACAAGGAAACCTTTATGACGTTTGTTCATCCGGTATGGAAGTTTATGAATGAGACTCCGGACAGGGTACCTATGTGCGACTGGGTTTATACGGACTCGGACAGAAAAGTAGGCTTCCAGGCACGTTCGGTTGTCGGAGGCTATTTCATAAAGATGCTTTGACGCATATACCGGATTTTTCCGGATGATGGACTTTGGTGTTGTCTGAAAACCAGAGTGTTGGCGCTGCTGCATATTTTCTTTCTATGTGAATTTTTGAAATCCTGCCGGATTTTGGTATACAGTTTGCCTTATACCTGCAGGATTTTAAAAATTAAATGTTATGAGAAATGTAATATCTATTCTATCATTCCTGTTTCTATGTTCTTTGGGGACATTTGCAAACCGGAGTGCTGAAGCTGCAGAGGCTGGAGGAATTGTGATGCAGGACAAGACTTCTCAGAGCGTTGATTCGGAACGTAAATCAAGAGCCTCAAAAAGACAGGCGGAAATGCAGCAATGGAAGGAAGATATGACAGAATTCAAAAACAGGCAGGGAAAAGGAGAGTTGTCTTCCCTTGCAGACTCCATAGCATTCCTTCAGGCACATGCAGCTGTTTCTGACAGTTCATTTGTATTGGAAGCAGATTATCTGATTCTAAGAAACGGCACCAGAGTAATGGTGAATTCAGGAACCACATTCATTTCCGTCGACGGTGACCGTGGCGTTGTCCAGGTGTCGCCTAGTAATTTTCATGCCGGTCCTAACGGCGTCGGAGGTATAACTGTCACCGGAAGGGTATCCGATGTCAAGGTAACAGCAGATAAGAAAGGCCGCCATACATATTCCATGAATATAATGGGGGTCGGAATCAATGCAAGGGTCGATATAACCTATTATCCGGGAAATTCGCGGGCTGTCGCAAGTGTAAGACCCAACCTGAATTCCAATTATTTCAATCTGGAAGGCCGGATTGTCCCATTCTCGCATTCTACGGTTTTCGAAGGCACTTCCCTTTGATTGCCGGTAGCGATATCTGTATTTAATAACTTTTTAATGATTTGATTAGTATGAAACATAATAGAATACCCGCTTTGTCCGGATTGCTGATGCTGATCCTTATGATGTCATCATGTTACAAAGCTCCTTCTCCTGTTGATAAGGACGGAGAATATCTGGTCTATACCTATGCAGATGAGGAAAAAGATTTTTCAAAGTACACTACATTCCATATAGCCGACAGTATACTTGTCGTAGACAATAATTCGTTGCCGGTGTACGACAAATCAAAATTTGCCGTGGGTATAGTCGACTCATACAGGAAAAACATGGAGGGTCTCGGCTATGTATTTACGGAAGACAAAGACAATGCGGATTTGGGCATACAGGTGACTTATATCGTGGAAACCCAGAACTATATTCAGTATTTCAATGATCCTTACTGGTGGATGGATTATCCGGGTTACTGGTGGACTCCGGGATACTGGGGAAGCTGGGACAGATGGTCCTATCCGTACCCGGTATCGTACAGCGTCTCCACAAATACTTTCCTCGCCGAAATGGTTGATCTTACTTCTGCGGAAGGTGACGGCAAGGAATTGCAGGTAATATGGAACAGTTTTATCAACGGTCCGCAGGGCTCCAGTCTGTATAATGATCTGAACCGTGTGCAGAAGGCTGTGGAACAGTCTTTCAGCCAGTCCGGATATTTGAAGAAATAAATGTGGTTTTCGAATAAAATTGATGATATGAGACGTTACATATATATATTAATGTTTGTGGCCGTAGCCTTGTTTGCATGCAATAATGCTGATGCACAAGTCGGCAAGAGATACTATGTTAATGCCGGATGGCAGTTCAATGCAACACCTTCCGGTGAGTTCGCCTCCAGTGCCCAGGGCTGGGGTGGATACCTTGAAGGTGGATACTACATAATGCCGAAACTGGCTGTCGGCGCTTTCGCTTCATTCAATACCAATAATGAATATATCCCGAAAAACACTTATTATATGGATGACCGCACGGCATTGACTACGGATATGACTTTCTCCCTGTATCAGATACCTTTCGGGGCCACTCTGCGTTACCGGTTTTCGAGAAAAGAACTTGAACCGTATGTCGAGGCAAAACTAGGAGCCAATTATTCGAACCAGAGGAATTACATGTCTACATTCTATTCATATGACTCCAACTGGGGATTCTATGCCTCACCGGAAATAGGACTGACATGGCATCCTTTCCATAGAAGCAATTTCGGATTCCAGTTAGCGGTTTACTACAGTTATGCTACCAACAGAAGCACTTCATTCGGTATGAACGGAATCAACAATCTCGGCTTCAAATTGGGACTGTCATTCTGATTCCTAACATGTAGCCGTTTTTCATATACGAATTTCAAGTTGTTTCATGAAACTGAGATAATTTTATTACATTTGTTGGAATATACGGTGTAATAAAATTATTTTGTTTATGGATACCCATGTAGTTATTATGGCTGGAGGTATAGGCAGCAGATTGTGGCCGGTAAGTACTCCGTCAGTGCCGAAACAGTTCATAGATATATTGGGCGTAGGCAGGACCTTGCTTCAGATGACTGTTGAAAGATTTATTCCGGTCTGCAAGATGGAGAATTTCTGGGTCGTCACTTCAGAAAAATATGTTGATATGGTTCATGACCAGCTGCCGGATATTCCCGAGGAACATATTCTGGCAGAACCGGAAGCCCGCAATACGGCTCCATGCATTGCCTATGCCTGTTGGAAAATTTCGTCTGTTAACCCGGAATCCAATATAGTCGTGACTCCAGCCGATGCACTTGTCCTGAATACTTCCAAATTTACTGAGGTTATGAAAAGGGCATTGTCATATACGGAAAGCCATGATTCGATAGTGACGGTCGGGATTGTCCCGAGCCGGCCGGAAACAGGATATGGCTATATATGTGCTTCCGAAATATCGGAAGAGAATATCGTCAAGGTAAGTTCATTCAAGGAAAAACCGGATTTGCCTACGGCAAAGTACTATATCGGTGAAGGTTGTTATTTCTGGAATGCCGGTATTTTTGTCTGGAATGCATGTACGATATCATCGCAGTTCCGCCGTTTCGCTCCTCAGATAGCTTCGGTAATGGATGAGATGTCTGTATATTTCGGTACCGAGACAGAACAGGAGGCGGTAAGGAAACTTTTTCCTTCATGTGAAAAGATATCCATCGATTATGCCATAATGGAAAAGTCGGATGACATATATGTGATTTCGGCTGATCTAGGATGGAGCGATCTGGGAAGCTGGGGCTCTGTCGGCTCGTATATGCATAAGGACTCAGAAGGAAATGCCATAGTAGGCCGGGATGTACGTATGTTCGGTTCAAAGAACTGCATAGTCCATGACGACAGTGATGAAATGGTTGTCATAGACGGTCTGGACGGTTATATTGTAGCACACAAAGGCAACCGTCTGCTTATATGCAGGATTTCCGAGGAACAGAAAATCAAGGATTACTCGGCTAAATAACAGGAGGAAGGATAATAATGCTTGATTTGAAACAGGATATGATAAAGCCTGATGCAACGGATTCCGGAGGACGTATCCGCTACAGGACCGTAGTCATATCGGATGTCCATCTAGGTTCCAAGTATTCCAAGGTGGACGAGGTCTGCAGTTTTCTGAGTTCCGTAGATTGTGACATTCTAATTTTGAACGGAGATATAATAGACGGATGGCAGTTGAACAAGTCGGGGAAGAAAAGCTGGAAGCCGGAGTATACGAACTTCTTCAAGATTATAATGAAGATGATGGAGAGATTCGGTACAGAAGTCATATATATCAGGGGAAACCATGATGATTTTCTGGATAATCTTACCGACATTTCGATTTCAAATCTCAGAATAGCCAGGGATTATATACTGACCAGCGGCGACAGAAAGTATTTCGTCACTCACGGTGATATATTCGACACTGTTTCTTCCAATATGAAATGGATGGCCAGGCTCGGCGATTTCGGATATCGCATGCTTCTGTTTGCAAATGTCATTTACAACAAATACCGCAGGTGGAGGGGAAAGCCTTATCATTCGTTTTCACAAGCGATAAAACACAAGGTGAAATGCGCGGTTTCATCCATATCAGGTTTTGAAACAATGCTTGTCGAAGTTGCAAAGGCCAGAAAATGCGACGGTGTCATTTGCGGACACATACATCATCCAGAAGACCGTGTTATCGAGGGAATAAGATATCTGAATTCGGGAGACTGGGTGGAAACGAAATCCGCTCTCGTGGAAGATATGGACCGCAACTGGTCGATAATCCGTTATTGAATTCCCTGTCCCTGAATTCATATGCCGGTTGTATTCAATATAAATCAAAAAGCCATGAGTCAGAGAAAAATCAAGTTTTTGTTCATAGTTCAAGGTGAAGGAAGAGGACATCTTACACAGGCCATGACCTTGGAAAAACTTCTTGTGAAAAATGGTCACGAGGTTGTCGGTATTCTGGTTGGCAAAAGTAAAAACAGGGTGCTGCCTGACTTCTTTATGAAAGGAGTGAGCGCTCCGGTACATCAGTTTTTCAGTATAAACTTCCTGCCGTCAGCCAATAACAGGAAACCGAATATTCTGAAAAGTGTTGCATACAATCTTGCCGTTTTACGGAGATATGTCCCGAGCCTTCATCTTATCCGGGACACGATTGCAATGTCCGGAGCGGACGTGGTTGTGAATTTTTATGAATTGCTTACGGGATTATCCTACGCCTTGTACAATATCAAGGTTCCCCAGGTATGCATCGGCCACCAGTATCTTTTTCTTCACAGGGATTTCAATTTGCCGCTGTATGAGTATTATGGAAAAGAGAGTCTGAGACTTTTTACGAGGATTACCGCCATCGGGGCAACAAAGCATCTGGCATTGTCATTCAGAAAGATGAGGAATGACGGCAATATCAAGGTCGTTCCGCCGTTGTTGCGCAGGGAGTTGAGGGATGTTGTGCCGACAAAAGGAAATTATATTCACGGATATATGCTGAATTCCGGTTTTGCCGAAGATGTCTTGAAATGGCATTCGGAACATCCGGAGGTGGAATTGCGCTTTTTCTGGGACAAGTGGTCGGAAGAACCGGTAAAGAAAATCGATGATAATCTCACGTTCTATCTGATTAATGACAAGGAATTTCTCAAACAGATGGCAGGTTGCATGGCATATGCCAGTACGGCTGGATTCGAGTCTGTATGCGAGGCCATGTATCTCGGAAAACCTGTACTTATGGTGCCTTCACACATAGAACAGGAACTTAATGCCTTTGATGCATTGAAAGGCAATGCCGGAGTAGTGGCGGACAAGTTCGATCTTTCTGCTCTTCTGGAATTTTCCGAAAGGTTTGTCCCGGACCCGGATTTCGTTGGTTGGGCTGATTCTGCCGAGGAAATAATTTTAGACGAACTGGAGTCTGCTGCCGAAGATTAGGATGCAGTATAAGCTCCATGTGTCTTTATGATTTTTTTGCTTTGCACACTATTAAAAAAATAAAAAAAAGTTTGGAATATTGAATATAATAGCATACCTTTGCAATCCCAATTCAGAGATGATGTCTTGAATCTCCGATTAGGAAATGGATTGATTCGTTAGCTCAGTAGGTAGAGCACAACACTTTTAATGTTGGGGTCTTGGGTTCGAGCCCCAAACGGATCACGAGTTCAACTAAATATAAGCTTCCTTAGCTCAGCTGGTAGAGCACGACACTCTTAATGTTGGGGTCCAGGGTTCGAACCCCTGAGGGAGCACAAAGGCGGTTTGATACCGCCTTTTTTAGTATCACAATCGGCCTCTGATGCGCGTCAGAGGCCGATTGTTGTTTTTGGAGTATGATAGGATTTTCAAACAACCGTTTGTTTTTCCGTTTGTTCTTT
>CASGDV010000047.1 GCA_949300335.1 uncultured Bacteroidales bacterium
CTCGGATAGACCTTAGGCTCCCTTACGGTTATCACCGGTGGCTGCTGTTCAGAGGTCTTCTCCTCCTTCTTGCACCCTCCAAGAACCAATAAGGCCCCGGACAGTACTATAATCCAAATTTTAAACTTTTCCATAATACATTTGTTTTAATTTGGTAAGATATAAATATTATTATTTGCCGTTAATGACTTCAAGCCAGCCGTCAATCTTGCGCAACGCCTCTTGCGCAAGTTCTTTCTCACGCCCTTCCTGGGCTTTGACCAGATACTTGCGGGCTGCGTCGGCATCCTTGCGCATGAGAGCCGCATTGGCGGCGTTCAGATTCGACACCGGATCGTCGGGGTACACCATTACAGCCTTTTCGAAGACCTTTATGAACTCATCGCTGCCCGATTCGAATGTCAGTGCCACACGGTACATTTCTTCAAGGCTCAACTGACGGGGATCATTTTGGAAGAGCGCCTTGGACTCTTCCAGAGTAAAATTGCGTATAGTATAGGAAATCGTGTAGTCAGTGCGGCGGAGGCCAGGATAAATCTTTTCCAGCAATTCACGATACGGTCCTCCGCCTGCAATCTGACGCAATCTTGCCTCGCGCAAGTCGTTATCCTTAATCTCCTTGTCCCGTACAATCTCGAGTACAGCCTCTTTATATGCCATGTCTGATGCGGCTACCATTTTTTCAAGACCTTCCCAGTCCTCGGCTACGGATGAAGTACTGAATTTCACATCCCTGAAATCTCCCGTCTCCTTCAGGTACTCCACCAGAGACTCGACACGACCTGCAGCAAGCCTGGTATTGAGTTCATAAGAACCTTCGGGAGATGCATAACCGATGACGCTCACATCTGTAATGGTGGCAAACCTGTTCGAGCGGACAGCCTTGAGCGTATTGTCAATTTTGGCGAGTTCAACCCTGTTGTTGCGATAATCGGAATTGATATCCGTGTTGTTGACAGCAAAATCTATAAACGAACTGCCGCTCTCCTTGCGGGCCTTCACCTCCTCGTAGGCAGGGGCGATATATTCCAGCTCTGGAACAAAAGCATCAAGGGCACGTCTGGCTTTATCCGCAGGATCTTCCTCTACAATCACCGGAGGTACATATTCCACATGCTTGTGACGCTTCAATCCGAAAGCAATGCCGACTTTAATGCCGAAAGCTAAAGGCCGCACGGAGGAGGTATGGGTATCGGTATTGATGACACTGTTCATCTTGTATTCGGCCGGACGATAATCTTCCTGTCCAGAGCGGTCTCCAAGCCGCTGCATGTTATTCCATTCCGCCGGAACATATTCCATTATACCGTCTGAGACCGGATTCTTCACGTTGTTGATACCCATATCGGCATAAAGACCGGTATAGAGCCGCAAATGCTCTGCCAAACGCCACTTCATACCCAACTCAAGGGAACCGAGCACACTGAATTTCAAATCATTCCTGCCATTGAAACTATAACCGTCGCGTGTACCCAGGAACTCTTCCGGATTCCAATCCGGATCGTCTTTCCATTCGTAGCCCCAACTCCATTCAATCTCTCCCGCCGATGGACCGTCCGGAATCGGGTATCCGTTGCCGTAGGCCTGATAGTTATTCATATCCGCAGAGCCTTTGTAGTTGGAGTAGAGCCTGATTCCGGCCTTGATACCTGCAGCTGCATAGAAAATGTGCCTGGCACCGGTCTGATACTGCAGCAGCAGAGGAACCTGCAGATATCCCGCACGTTGTTTCTCGCTGAAATTCTTCACATTGCTGACAAAATCCATCTGGTATATTCCCTGATGGCCATGATCTTCATATTCCAGCGTCTTCCTGAACTCCTGTGGGTCCAGCCACGCATGGGTGCTGTATCCCTGCCATTCGATACCCGTCTGCAAGCCCCAACGGGGTTGGAAGAACCATGTATAGTTCACACCGGCACCTGTTCCAAAACCTGAAGAGCGTCTGCCTTTATCTATATTGTAATGCAGGGTCGATACTCCGCCCCGGATGAACGCGGAAACCTCATGTCCGGTCCTCTCCTGCGCCACAAGGTTCTGCATACCGGAGAACGAGAAGAGGAAAAATGTAACAAATAAAAAAGTAGAAAAACGTTTCATAATAATGGTTTTAGGGGGATGGTATACACAAAGTAAAAGGGAAACCGGCAATCCCTTTACCATATACGGCGCATAAAGAAATTGAAAATGGTTCCAATGACGCAAATTAACATCGCCAAGTATAATACACGACGCAAATGTGCCGGCTAAAACACTAATCCATAGTATTTTAGTCGGCACATTTATTTACAAAGCCTATGTCCCCGATCAGGAGTTCTCTTTCCTGTATTCCGACGGGGTCATGCCGAATTTTTCCTTGAACAATTTGGTGAAATAACTTGCGGATTCAAAGCCGCACAGCAGCACGATTTCCCCGATTGTCTTTTCAGAGTCCTTCAACAGCACACACGCATGGGCAAGTCTTGACTGTTTGATATATGCTGCTGTATTTATTCCTGTTATGGACTTCACCTTCCTGTTGAGCTGGGATTTGCTCAGACACATTTTGTCTGCAAGCATTTCCGAGTTGAGATTGGAAAGAGATATGTTGGAGGATATGAAACCCACAAGTCCCGCCAGGAAGTTCTTTTCATGCTCTGGAGCTTCCGTAACTTCTGAAATCTCCTTGGCGTCCGACAGTACCTGACTGTATTTGTCCCTGAGCATGGCACGGTACTCAACCAGTTTGTGGATCCTCATTTTCAATTCATCCGGATTGAAAGGCTTTATCAGGTAGGCATCAGCTCCACAGTCAAACCCCTGCAGCTTGTGCGCATCATCGCTTTTTGCAGTGACTATGATTACCGGTATATGGTTCAGAAGCTCTGATTTGCGGATACACCGTATCATCTCCAGACCATCACATTCAGGCATCATTATATCTGTAATGATGATATCCGGAACGTATTCCTCCGCCTTTACTATTCCTTCCCTGCCGTTGAGTGCATAGACAACAGAGAACCTGTCCTTTACTATATTTCCTATATAGCGTGCTATATCTTCATTGTCTTCCACAATAAGGGCAATATCCGTCTCTTTTGAAATGACATCATCTTTGTTGACAATATCTTTTTTGTCATCTTTGTCCGGATCTTCGAAAACAGCCGGATTCATGCCGTAATCTGAAACCCACTTTTCAAACCTGTCCTCTCCATGCCTTATCGGGATATGCAAAGTAAAGCATGTTCCTTCGCCAAGGGTGCTTGAGACTTCTATACCGCCACCCATTGCTTCCGTCATCTGCCTGGTCAAAGCAAGACCGATGCCGGTTCCGGTTCCGGAGCATGAGTTCGACTGGAAGAAAGGTTCGAAAACATGAGGCAAGTCTTCCGGTTTTATACCGCAGCCTGTATCCGCTACGGTTATTTTAATCTTTTTGTCCTCAATCTTGCTCCTTATTGTTATCCTGCCTCCTTTTGGCGTGAATTTCAATGCATTGAAAAGAATATTCATTATGATCTTGTACATGAAATCAGGCACGAAGTCCATATTGACCTCCTTTTCCTCCGGCCGGTATTCGATTTCCACCAGATTTTTTACGGCTTGCGGACGGATATTCTCCATAACCATCTGGATGAAAGCCGTCATGTTCCCTGTTTTCCAATCCGCATTGCCTATGGACGAGCGTACCTTCGCTATATCCAGAAGCTGGTTCACCAGCATCAGCAGCCTGTGACCCTGCCGCGATATGGCATCTAGTTCCGTTTCGTATTCCTTTACCTGGCATTTTGATTTCAGTTCCTCAGCACAGCCGAGGATTACGGTAAGAGGAGTACGGAATTCATGGGTCACATTAGTAAAGAACTCCTGTCTCGCAAGGCCGGCCTTTCTTATGACATCCTGCATTTTGACCCTTACTTTCAATGCATATATCAGAGCCGAAATCGCGGCGGCCGACACCAGTATGACAATGATGAGGGAATAAAGCACAACCTTCTTTTTCTGCTGTTCGTTGAAATAGGCCCGGCTGAAAAGCTCTGTCTCCTTTTTTCCTTTTTCCGTCACATATTTCACCCGGAGATTGTTCAGATGATTGATATTCTTTTCATTGCTTATACTGTCGGCATATGACTTGAACTTCTTGTAATTTGCAAGCGATGCCCTGTAATCGCCGGTTTTCTCCTCGTACATGGCTTTCAGACGGTATGCTTCTAAAAGATGCTCCCATGATTTTATCTCCACCGCCGTTTCCAACCCTTCTTTGAGATAGCTGCCGGCTTTCCCGTATTGTCCCATTTCGAGATATACCCTCGCTATTGAAAGGCATGATTCCAGCCAATGCCATCTGTCCTTGTCGCCATACATCAGACCATAGGAATTTTCATATTGTTCCAATGCCTTGTCCCAGTCACCGCTCTGCTCGGACAATTGCCCGAAATGGTTATAACATAGCGATATGCCAAGTTTGGAATTTGCAAGACGGTTATATTCCATTGAATACCCGTAATATATCCATGCTGAATCCTTTTCTCCCTTGGCCTCTTTCACATAGCCGAGATTGGCATAGTTTATTGCCTGCCCGATATAGCTTCCGAGATTTTTTTCTCCGGAAAGGGATTTTCTGAAAATATCCTCAGCCACATCGTAGTTTTGGAGAGTGAGATGGATATTCCCTATACCGTTGAGCGATACCACCCTGTATTTTATGGCTTTGGGTGAAGACTGGTCGCTGTACTTCTCACAATATGAAAGCGCCTCATAATGTCTTACGGCCGCCTCATCCAGAATCCCCAGACGTCTGAAATCCGTTCCGAGCTGATTGAGAACATATATTATATTGGAGGTGTCTTTCAGTTCTTTTGCCAGGGACAATGCCTTTTCATGATATTCCAAAGCCGTCTTGAAATCCGACGATTCACGATGTATCTTACCGAGTTCACACATCACCACCATTTTCCCTACATTGTCATGCTCTGTCTCATAACCGGAGAGGAGCAGTTCCAGTGTATCGAGGTTCCTGTTGGCATATACAACGCTGTCAATCTTGCTGATATGATCGGCATAGGATACGTTTTCATTCTGTTTCCCGCATGATACGATGAATACAAGCAGTGTCAGAACAAGAGATTTTCTCATGGTTTACAGATTTCATGGTTATTTGTATCCATTGGACTTGCGTACAGGTAAAAGTCAGTACCCGTAGTGAAATTATTATCCAATATTTATGGATATCGATAAATTGTAATTATGCCAAAATTAGTGATTTTTTTATTTCAATCAAACATTTGACGGTCCTTTGTAATGAAACGTATCAGACCGAACAGATAACGTCGGAATCCTGGAACATACGAAAGCACCCGATCAAACCATCCTATGCGGTGAGAAACATATTTGACTACGAGTCCGACATACACCATCGCGAACATGGTTCCTATCCCTACCGCACTCCATATCCATTTGCCGAAAAACAGATAGCATGCCGATATCGCCAGGAGTACAAGGGTCGTATCTATCATTATCTTTGCTTTCGGGAAGGGAATCCTGCACACCTGGCTGACAGCTATCGATATCCCTTCCCCCGGCATCGTCACGGAACCGCATTTGATTTCGAATGCAATACCTGTTCCCATAATCGTACATCCAGCCAACTGGACAAGAGACTGTGCAGCCAATGTTTCACATGAAAGAAAATCAGTCAGCCACATGTTGAAATCTATCAGCCAACCGAAAAAGAATCCGACAACCAGCTGGAAAAGCTGGACTTTCTCAAACTTGTTTCCGAGAATCAATATCTGGCATATTACGAATACGAAATTCATAAGTATCGTATAAGTACCGATTGTCCAATCCGGAAGCGAACTTAAAGGTCCGGCCAATGACAGGACGAGAGGCAGGGATGAAATGACACTGCTACCAAGGTTCGACCTCACACACAATGCGACTCCCAATGTCATCAGATTCAAAGACAACAGCAACAGAAAATGCTGCCAGAGGAATGATATTACCTTTTGTTTTACCGATTGTCCATTCATACGCATATTGAATTTAACCGGCAAATTTAGCATTCTTAAATATAATTATATAATCAACCCTGCTCAAATATTATTGTAACACTGCCTGAACCCAGGGCTTTCTCCAGTTCATCACCTTCCGCAACTTTTCCTATACGTGTATAACTGTAACCGGTGCTGAACGATTCGTAGAAAAGCACAAGGCAATTCGTGCCGAAAAGCATCAGGTCTCCGGCATTGATTCTTCCTGGAGCGTATGCATCCGATGGAAGGTGCTGAGCGAGATTGGAATATTTTTCATTACCGTTAAGTTCATTCATCCTTAAAGTCAACGGCAGCAGTTCTGCAAAAGCTTTGGATGTTGCATTGTCGTATAATTTCACAGTAAAGGAAATATTCCCCACTTTCATTACTATATCATTTCCAGGTATCATTTGATCTTCGGGATTTTCTGTTTCATCCATATGATTTCCATTCTCATCAAGTCGCAGTCCGTCAGTCGGATCACAGGATGAAAAAAGCGGTACGGCAACCATAAGGAGAACATGGAGAAGAAGCATCAAAAACTTTTTCATATATCAGATAGGCAATCAGTTTCAATATTCCGTATATGTATGGCCGGAACACCACCATGATCCTGCAAATGGCAGCAGGCATTTATAAATTGTTTGTTTAATGCAAAATTAATGAGACGAAACGAAAGCCCATGTAGACAAAGCCCTGATTGTATAACCAGTTTTGCCGATGCCGTTTTCACATGAAAAGATACAGTCCGGAGGGGGATGAAAATTTTCCATGAAATTTTATTGCAAAATATTTGCATTTGCAAAATATTCGCACTATCTTTGCATCAAAAGAAAAGGATTATGGATTCCGGAGAAACAATAAAGGATGCGGGGCTCAAGGTCACACCACAGAGAAAGGCGGTATTTGAGGCAATGACGCAACTTTGCCATGCAACTGCGGACGACGTAGTTACCATGCTGCACAGAAACGGGAATGACATGACTGTCTCTACTGTTTACCGCGTACTTGACTCATTCTGCAAAACCGGTATTCTCTCGCAGGTTTCACATCCGGAAACAGGCAGATGTTACTACGACATCAATGCAAGGGAACACAGCCACCTGTTTTCGGGAAAACAGATAATCGACTACGATGATGAGGAACTTACGGAGATGGTAAGAAAATACCTGAAAGGCAAGGAAGACATTCCAGGTAAAATAAACAGAGTACAGATACAGATTATATTAAATGAAGTTTAACCCCAAAAACATACAATTATGAGAAGTATTACAACATTTGACTTGCAGTATGCACACAGATTCTACGGCTTCAAAGGCGAAGCTCAATACCTTCACGGCCACACCGGAGTACTGACTATCGAGGTAGAGGATGAAATCAACGAAGGGGTAAACATGGTATTCCCATGCAATGAAATACAGAAAACCGCATGGAACGTACTGAAAAACTTTGACCACTCACTGATTCTCAGGGAAGACGACCCGCTGTTGCCTGCCATACTTGACGTATATGAAAAGCAGGGTATACGCAACGGCCATCCGCAGAACCAGATGAAAGGCGAAGCGTTCCAGACCGAACTTGCCAAAGCTTATCCTGATGCAAGACTCGTGGTGACAAAAGAGACAATGACAGTGGAAGGCATGATCAAAATAGTTTACGACCTTCTTAAAGACAAGCTCAACATTGCCAAGATCACATTCACCAGCGGCGTAAATGCGGCATCCGCTGAATTCGAGACAAGAAACAGGATCGAGCGCTGCCCTCTGTGCGGAATATCACTGGACGAAAACGGGGTATGTCCTAAATGCGGATACAAAAAATAGAACTCCGGCCCCATGGCATGAAAATCCGTAAAATTGGTACAAATTACCGGATTTCCGTTACATCCATTACAGACGGAATCCGGTAATTTTGTTTTTAGTAATCAGGCCATAATCAATACGGCCATAAAATCTACAAAATCATGAAAGGATTATTAAAAAGATTTTTTCTATTTTCGGTATTCACCATTTTAACACTCAATGTCATGGCACAGGAAAAAACAGTACAGACGGCAGGGCGCGACCAGCTTGGAGAATTCGCCCCCAAATTTGCGGAACTGAACGACGACATACTTTTCGGTGAAGTATGGAGCCGTACGGACAGACTCGGCCTCCGCGACCGCAGTCTGGTAACAATCACATCTCTGATCAGTCAGGGCATTACCGACAATTCACTGATATACCACCTGCAATCTGCAAAGAAAAACGGCATAACACGGACGGAAATATCTGAAATCATAACCCACATAGCCTTTTATGCTGGATGGCCGAAAGCATGGGCCGCTTTCAACCTTGCAAAAAACATATGGACCGAAGACACCGCAGGCAACAGCGCCAAAGAAGAATTCCAGAAAAAGATGATATTTCCGGTAGGAGAGCCTAACACGGCATACGCGCAATATTTCACCGGCAACAGCTATCTTGCACCTATTTCACAGGAACAGGTAAACGTTTCGAACGTGACATTCGAACCGGGATGCCGCAACAACTGGCATATACATAAAGCTACAAAAGGAGGAGGACAAATGCTTATAGGCGTAGCAGGCCGCGGATGGTATCAGGAAGAAGGCAAGCCCGCTCAGGAAATTCTGCCTGGAACGGTGATACACATTCCTGCAGGAGTAAAGCACTGGCACGGAGCGGCATCAGACAGCTGGTTTGCACATCTTGCTTTTGAGATTGCCGGGGAAAAGACATCGAATGAATGGCTTGAACCTGTAACTGACGAACAGTATACAAGGGCACAGGAATCTGTCAGAACAGTTGTTGCCTATTTCTCGGCAACCGGAACGACAGCAAAAGCAGCTGAAAAAATAGCAAAAGAAACACGGGGCGAACTCTATGAAATAACACCTGCCTCTGCCTACACATCCGAAGACCTTGACTGGCATGACTCCAAATCCAGGAGTTCTGTTGAGATGAACGACCCTGATTCACGTCCGGAGATAGGTGGGAAAAAACTGGATACTGAAAACTATGATGTGATTTTCATAGGATATCCGATATGGTGGGGACTGGCTCCGAGAATCATCAACACATTCATTGAAAGCCATGATCTCAAAGGCAAGACAGTCATACCGTTCGCCACATCAGGAGGCAGCAGCATAGGCAACAGTACTGAAACATTGAAGAAGACATATCCGGAACTAGAATGGGAAAAAGGACTGCTTATCAACCGCAGCAGCGAAAATGAATTCCGCGAATGGATAAGTCAGGCATACATCACAGAGTAAATCTTCCGAAACGTATTTTCACTATATAAGAATGTGCGGAAGCCTCCGGATCATTTTTCAGGAGATGCTTCTGCACACATCCGTAAAAAGGACCGCTGCCGGCATTATCCACACCTTCCTCGGGCATCACTGCATAGAACCACTCCCCGTCCGAACCCAGAATCTGCATCTGGATATCATCATTACCGTTTTTCCATCTTATACCTTTCATACTCTCCTTATCATAAAGTACTGAAACTTCCTCAGCTCCGGGACCTGCGACACGGAAGAAAAGATGAGAAGAGGTCTCATGCAGCTCCATAGGCAGTTTGTAGTACGGAGACATGATATACCTTCCAAGATCCTATTCTTGTCAGATAGCTGCCAGTCAGGCGTCCTTCCGTAGAAAGTCTGTAAAGAAGACTGTCACGCTGAAACTTCCCTTCCGACGGATCAGACGGAAAGGCCGAGAAAAGATAAATGCCGCCTTTTCCGTCAGGAGCAAGCACCATAAGTTCACCCCTGTCGTCAAGAAGGTAAAGGTTACCGGACCTGTCAATCAGCATTTTCCTTACTGACGACATCAATGGACATCTCTCATCGGCAATCTTTGCAAATGACACACTGTCCATATATGGAGAAAGATCAGTTGCAAAGACCGTCTGCTTCATAGGTGTCAGAACCACCGCAGCACTATCGGATGGTTTTCTACCGCCTGTGCAAGCTGCAGAAACAAAAAAACTGCAAGAAATTGGAAATAGAAAAAAATCTAATGTTTTTCATAACTGGCAATGATTTGCAGGATTTTATAAATTTAAGAAAATAGAGACGGATTCAGAAAAAACACGCAAAAATTAGTAAGCATTAGCAACCATTTGAAAAATATTCATACCTTTGCAACGCATCAGTTGGACAAGATACAAAGAAACGGCCATGAATGAAGATCTGATTGTAACGAATATCGGCAAACTCCGCAACAAACTGCACAGGGCAATAAAGCAGAGGTATGCAACGGAAGCGGAAATAAAACTTACGGTAGAGGAATTCATACTGCTGAAAATGATCGGTGCGAAAACCGACCAGATACTTCAGAACATCGCTATAGCCACCGGAAAAAACAAATCCGTAATAATGAGAATGATAGACTCACTGGAGAGGAAAGGGCTCGCAAAAAGGACCGTCAACCCGGATGACAGACGTGAAAACCTGCTCAGTATCACGGATGAAGGGAAAACGACACTGGCTCAGTACAATGAAATAGAAAAGAGACTTTCCGAAGAGCTTCTGAAAGATACCGACCCCGAAAAAGTCCGGATCTTCATGGAAGTTACAGCAGAAATCTCGGCAAGGGCCGATAAAGTATAAAGCATTTTCTCCGTAATAATATTTTTTGCGAATTAATAGTTGCTATTGTAAATTATTTATATTATCAACCATACTGCACAATGAAATATACAAGTACATTTTTATATGCCACCACCCTATTCGCTGCGACTATTCTGCCACCCGCCACACAACTGACGGCACAGGAAGCGGGGCAGAAGGCAAAAATGACATTAAGTCTCGATAAGCTCTATGCCCTTGCCGATTCCAGCAGCAAGACAATCCGCATTTTCGAATATGCAGTACAAGGCAGCGAAGCAGACATATCCATCGCAAAAAACGCCTGTTTGCCGGAAATAAACCT
>CASGDV010000048.1 GCA_949300335.1 uncultured Bacteroidales bacterium
CTTGCCGCACCATTTAGGCCCTTCAATCAAAACGGCTCCGATACCAGCCAGCTTTCGTTGCAACTCCTTATCCGCAATTCTCGGTTTATATGTCTTCATGGCAGGATACTGATTATGAGGCAAAGATAACGATATTTCTTAAAATTACCGGCTTTGGCCAAATTTTATTCCGTATTTCGGCTAAAATCCATTCCGTTATTCGGCTGAAAATTATTTCGTATCTTTGCAGCGGATTCAGGGAGAATCCCTACAGGAAAAGCATCAAGAATGTGCCTCGGCACATACCAACCGAGTCTTATTGACTTTGAGCAGTCCGAAAGACCGCGGTGGTTTACCGAAAGGTAGATGTGAGCATTGCGCTAAAAATGACATAGCTCAAGATGTGTTTTCCTTGCTCGAAGTCTCATCGGACTTCCTGTGAGGAATTTTCATTTTCAGGTGTTATTGGACATGCATGCGCCTGCAGCAAGTATAACTCAAACCGATTGACACCATGCATTTCTCAAATGTTTACACTTACGCCGCCCCATTCTCATCAGCCGCAGATATGCCTATGAGAGAAACATTCCTGTTGAGGGTGATTAAGGCCAGACTCGAAGAAACACTTCGGTATGAATTGGATGACGACACATTTCTGGGCATTATGGATGCTGCTTATTCCAGCAATGGTTCCGGGCCGCTTCCCTATGGACCGCAGATGGGGCCTCAGATGTCGTTCAGAAACTATTTCGAAAAAATAGGATATCCTGAAAACTATGCCCGCATTCAAGGGGATGCGGCCTGTCATTTCTTTGTCGATTCCTGCGGAATATTCCGGGGGAAGAAGACTTCGGCCAAATGTTACGATTCGCTGATTCTTCATATTCCTCATTCCGGGACCTCCTTTCCGGAAGATGAATATATTTCGGAAAAATGTGCCCGCCGACTTGTCGACAACGCTTCTTCCGTGATTGACTGGTACACTGACGAACTCTTTGTCCAGGACACTTGCGATGCCGGGATTATACCGGTCATCTTTCCATATTGCCGCACCTATTGCGATGTCGAGAGGATGATTGACGATCCTATGGAAAAGAAGAATCTTGGCATCTGTCCTTTGCGTTTCAAAATTACAGGACCGGATTATGGATTCAACAGAATGGAAGGTTGTCACCATTTCCCGATCATCAATGAGGCGGACAGTTTCCTGCAGTATCAGGAGTATCATCACAAGATGGAAGACCTTCTGTTACGCAATGGAGGCATATCTGCGCGCACACTGCTGATTGACTGCCATAGCTTCAGTTCCCGGCCAACACCGATTCTGCCAGACTACGATGCCGATAATGAAGTGGACATCTGCATCGGCTACAACGAAGACAAGACCAAGCCGTCAGAAATGGTCATCGGCACCGTATTGCATCATTTCAGGGTGCTTGGCTACAAGGTGGGCGTCAATGCCCCCTTCTCGAATGCCAAGACGTTCAACACTCTGGCAGAATATCACAGTCTTATGATTGAGGTGAACAAAAAGCTCTATATGGACGAGGATACTCTTGAAAAGAAGGAGTCTTTTGGAAGGGTGAAGTCTCACATCGGCAGTTTGTACGGTAAGTTGATGAAGTAAGAGTATCCGGCAACAAGGGGCTATGATATCGACAGGAACAATGCCGCCACCGTCTTGGCCGGCATGACGGTTTGGAATCTGTACAATTCCGTCACGGCTTTCGCCTCACACAATGATATATGGCCGGAAGATGACGGCCGTCGCATGGC
>CASGDV010000049.1 GCA_949300335.1 uncultured Bacteroidales bacterium
TATCTTTTTCATCCCTTTTCTTACTCCTTGACGATTCATTCTTGACAGTATTTCAATGATCTCTTGAATATATTTTTGAACCGGACTATGCCGATTCTATGTTTAATTTTAATTTATCGGTAAAAATTTACCGAAGTATTGCTTACAAATATACTCATTTTTTAATTGACGACATCCTCTACCCAAATTTGATAGACGAGGGCTGAGTTTGCAGGAATCGTGCCGATTTGCTTCGGACCGAATCCATATTTTCCGGAAAATACGATATAACATATTTCGCCGTTCTTCACTCCTTCCAGACCGTTCTTCAATCCGGAGATGAAATTGCTGTCGTCCAGTGTCATCGTCTTCACATTCATGTTCCCGTCCGTTACCGTCCAGCCTGCGGCTTCAGCCGTTGCCTGATGGTTGGTGGCAAAAAGGTTGTTCTGGTTAATGCTGCCTTCGAACACATAACCTGCATAATAGAACGATACGCTTCCTCCTTCTTTCAGTCCTTCCCCCTCTCCCTGACTCAGAATCAGCCTGTTGGAACCGTTGTTGTATATGATGACCGAGCCTTCGTTGGAACTGAGCTGTGACTGTATGAAACTGTCTATCCTGTTTTCCTGATTCGAGTATATTGTCTCCAGCTGTTTCTTTGAACAGCCTGTTGCGATGAGTGCAAGGAAAATCAGGACCGACGGTATATATCTGTTGCGGTTCTTCATATTCATATGTCTTTAGTAATTTTCAAAATATATGCTTCGAGTCCGGAAATGTCACCTATGTCTTCAGGGACTGCAAGTCTGCCTCCGGCGGCAAGTTCGTGCCCTCCGCCGTTGAAGTGTTCCGCAGCACACCGGTTTGCGGAAACACCTTTCTTGGACCTTATGGAAATCCGTATTTTCCCGGTATCCTCTTTCGCAAGGATGCTCATTTTTACCTTTTCTATGGAAAGCGGTATGTTTACGAATCCTTCGGTATCACCTTCCGTAACCGCATAGCGGGATATGGTTTCCCTGTCGAGAATCATGTATGCTATGCCGTTGTCCGTGATTTTAAGATTCTCGTAAAGAAGGTAGCCTTGAAGCCTTATCCTGTTTTCCGTGAACCGGTTATACAGGTTGCCGATTATCATGTCCCTGTCCACTCCCGTTTCAATAAGCTCGGATGCCATGCGCAATGTCGACGGAAAAACAGAATTTGCGAAATTATTCGTATCCGTCGTCATTCCCGTCATCAATGCCGCAGCCGAGGACATGTTAAGCCTTTTTCCTTCGGGCAGAAGTCTTTTGAGAATATGGTACACGAGCTCGCTCGTGGAAGATATTTCCGTTTCCGAAAAGACAAGGCAGAACTTTTCCGTATCGGGATTGAGATGATGGTCGATCAGAATCTTCCGGGCACGGGATTCCGCAATAATGTTTTCCAGACTTCCGGCCCTGGCGAAGGAGTTGAAGTCGAGACATATGATGAGATCGGCTTTTCTTACCGCATCTTCCGCTCTTTCGCATTCCTCTTCATGGAATATTATATTTCCGGAAATTTGTGAATCCGTCAGGAATGATAGGTATCCGGGAAATCTGTCGGATGTCAGGATGGAGACGTCTTTCCTGTCGAGAATCTCCTTCATGAACAGAGCAAGACCGATGCAGCTCCCCGCTGCATCTCCGTCAGGATGCATGTGCGATATGAGACATATATGCTCCGAAGCGGAAATCATATGTCCGAGATGCAATATGCTTTCGTCAGTCAGCTCTTTCATATTTGTAAAACTCGTTAAAAATCGCGCAAATTTACAAATTATATTGCATTTGATAAATCAAATTTTTAACTTTGTCCGGAATTAGAAAATTAAAGATTCAATATAAAATGAGTGGAATTGTAAGAAAGGTTTTTACCTATTTGCTTCTTCCTGTAGCGATAGTCGGGTTGAGCTATGCCATCGTGAAGAGTGTAATGGCGCCAGTGAATTTCAACAAACAGAAGGAGTACAGAGAGTCCGTGGCCATCGAGAGGCTTAAGGATTTGAGAACTCTTCAGAATGCTTTCAAGAGTGAATACGGTCGCTATTCGCCTACCATCGATTCTCTTAAGATGTTTTATGAGACCGGAAAGATCAAGGTGGTTATGCGTATCGGCTCTGCCGACGACTCCCTTGCAGTTGTCAATACCAACAAAGTCAAGAGGCGCAATCCTCGAATCAAACCGGAAGAACTTCTCGAACTGTACAGGGCCGGCGAGAATCTGGTGTTCCAGATAGAAAGCCTCATACCGGTGAAGGACACCCTGTTCAAAGGAAGGCCGAATTTCAGCATAGATTCGCTTGCTTTCATTCCTTTCTGCGGCGATTCCATTCAGATGGCATCGGCAATAAAGACTGTGTCCGGAGTGAAAGTTCCGCTTTTCGAGGCGAGCATGCCTTACAAATCATTGTTGAGGGGACTGGACAATCAGCTCAGAATCAATCTGGATGCAGAACGTAAGGATACCGGACGTTATCCGGGACTTCAGGTAGGCAGTCTTACTGCTCCTAACAACAATGCCGGTAACTGGGAGTAGGATATACTACTGTCCGCTGGAATATGGAATACGGAAAATATAACGGAATATCCATTCAAGTATCCTTGAGTGGATATTCTTTTGAAATATATGGCAGGGATTGTGAACCGGTATATACAGACTGGCATGATTCGGGTCAGGTCTTTACCGAACCGGCATTCCAGAGACGTTATGATGAAATCGGAATATCCCTGTTCACCCGCAAATGCGCGTTGGTGCCGCGCCAGTTTTTCTCTCCGATGATGGCCGGGAGCCTTTTGTCCGAGGTCGTGCGTCTTGATGAGAACGATATTGTGGAATATGTCGAAATCCCTGAATTTGCAGCTGTCCTGCTGTATTCCAATTCAATCGGGGAATCCCTGTCACACACATTGTCGGAAATGGTCAGGAAAACGGACGGCAACAAGGTCCGGGTGTATCCCGAACTTTATTATCTGTTGAAATACCTGCCTTCAATCAGGGAATACAATAAGATTGTGGCTTCATATCATGACGGCTACCTTCATCTGGTTATGGCTCAGGGAAAGACGCTGCTGTTGTGCAATGTCTTTGAAGCAGCTGATTTCACGACTGCCGAGTATTTCATTTTTCTTGCTTTGAAGAAGATGCAGCTGAATCCGGAAGTATCTACGATATATTTCAGGACGGGATTGTCGGAAGAGGAATCGATGTCATTGTACAGGTATTTCCGTTCGGTTGAAGGACGTTGACCATGAGAATCATAGGCGGTAAACTAAAAGGAAAGACCATCTTGCCTCCGATGGGATATTCGGCGAGGCCGACAACGGATTTTGCAAGAGAAGGCTTGTTCAACATCCTTTCCAGCGAATATGAATTCGATGGACTGGCTGTTCTGGACCTTTTCGGCGGAACCGGAGCAATCTCGTTCGAGTTTGCCTCCAGAGGGGCAGGGGAGGTCTATTGTGTTGAGATGTCCCAGCCCAATTCGTCATTCATAAAGAAAGAGGCTTCGAGGCTCGGACTGGACAATGTTACCGTAGTAAGGCACAATGTCTTTGATTTTATAGGAATATGCAGAAAAAAGTTCGATATAGTCTTTGCTGATCCTCCCTATTCGATTGAGGGGCTGGACGGGATACCTGATAAGGTGTTTTCCGCCGATATCCTTTATCCGGAAAGGTATTTCATTCTGGAACATCCCGGAGACTATAGTTTCGTTTCGCATCCCTATTTCGTCAAGGAACGGAAGTACGGGAATGTCCATTTTTCGTTTTTTGAAAAGAAGGCATGATATGAAATCACGAGAAAGACAAATTACGGAAGTTACCCTGATAGGATCTATTGTCAATATGGTCCTTTCCGTTTTCAAGATTCTTGCCGGCGTATTCGGAGCAAGTGCTGCAATGATTGCGGATGGAGTACATTCGTTGTCGGATCTTGCGAGCGACATAGTCGTACTCATATTTGTCAGGATTTCATCGAAGGGAAAGGATGAAAGTCATGAATACGGACACGGCAAATTCGAGACCATGGCCACGCTGATTGTAAGCCTGATTCTGATAATAGTGGCTGTCGAGCTGATGTTGTCGGGAATAGGCAGCATAAGGACTGTGATAGGCGGGGGAGTCCTTCCTTCACCGAAATATATTGCCCTGGCTGCTGCCGTAATATCAATAGTCTCAAAGGAAATTCTGTACCGTTATACCGTGATTGTCGGCAGGAAGGTTGACAGCCCTGCCGTAATTGCGAATGCTTGGCATCACAGGTCTGATGCCTTTTCGTCTGTAGGGTCTCTGATTGGTATTGCAGGAGCTCTTTTCCTGGGCGACAAATGGACCATTCTCGACCCCCTTGCATCTTGTGTAATAAGCATCGCCGTCTTTGCCGTAGCCCTGAAGATGACTCTGCCTTCTTTCCGGGAACTGATGGAGGTTGCTCTTCCGGAGGATGTGCAGAAAGACATAATTGCAACAGCTTCTTCCGTGAGAGGAGTTGAAGATGTCCATGGTCTCAAGACAAGACGGAACGGACCTTCGATAATAATCGATGCCCATATTGTGGTAAGGCCCGATATGAACATAGTGGATGCTCATGACATTGCCACAAACGTCGAAAATGCACTTAAAGGACGTTTTGGGAATGAAACCCAAATATCAATACATATCGAACCGGATATTGATTCCGAATAGCAAAATGACAATCATATGAGAAGAATGAGATTCAACCTGATTTTTACTATTGTTTTGACCGGATATTCATTTTCTCTTTCCGCGCAGACGGACAAGAGCCTTTTCAAGATTGAAGACGGTATGCAGATATCCGAGTTTTCTTCAGAGGCAGGCGACATGACTTCTGTCCTCGGCCATGCCGGACCGGCTGTCGAGAATACTCATACGGCGTTCTGCCTTCCGTTCAATGACTCCGGAGCCATAGATGTATATTCGAAATCCGGACGCGGATCGGAACTTGCCAAATATAAATGGAATCCTTCAGAGGAAGAACGTGCCGAAGGGGCAGGGATAGATGTCTATGATGTGTCCAACACCTTGGGTCTGGGAGGTTTTGCCTTATGGGACGGGGAAAAAACGGTTAGGTTAGTGGCCACTTCCGGAAGAACGGCAAAAGTAGGTACCACTTCAAAGGGCTGTTATGCTGAATTGACGGCTTATGGTGTGGAATACAAGGGGGATAAGGTGGATGTAAGCATAAGGATTGACGTGCAGAGCCGCTCGCGTGAAGCTGTGGTCACCGCCAGAGAACTTTCCGGAAAGAAACTGATGTTCGTAACCGGAATAAATTATTTCGACGGACAGAAAATTTCCGAAGGCGAGGGTTATATGTATGCATGGGGAGTCCATCCCGCGTTTGCTGACAGAAATGTCCAGATAGGAGCCGGTCTTTTTTTTGACAGGAAGACTTTCTCTGTACCACGGAAAGAAAACGGTATGATGATTATTGTTTCGAAGCCTGTTTCCCGGGTCAGAACGAAGATTCTCGCAGTATCATCTCTGGAAGCCGAATTGTCTTCACTGAAACGCTTTGGGGCATATATGACAAAATAATGAAACGGAACAGACTGGAAAAGACCAATGCTGCACGCCTGCTGGACAAGGCAGGTATAAAATATGAGCTCATCCCTTATGAGGTCGACGAAAATGACTTGTCGGCTGTTCATATTGCTTTACAATTGTCTGAACCGATAGAAAAGGTATTCAAGACGCTGGTTCTGGCCGGAGACCGCTCCGGATATTTCGTATGTGTCATTCCGGGAAACATGGAAGTGAACCTCAAGGAGGCTGCCAAGTGTTCTGGAAACAAAAAATGCGATCTCATACCTATGAAAGACCTGCTTTCCGTCACGGGATATATCAGAGGAGGTTGCTCTCCTGTAGGAATGAAGAAAAATTATCCCGTATATTTCAACTCCTCCGTGACGGAGCATGATTATATCTATATAAGTGCAGGAATTAGGGGACTTCAGATGAAGATAGCCCCGTCTGATATCCTGGCATATACCGGAGCAGCTGTTGCAAATATAGTATAGTAGTGTAATAATAATTCTATGAACTTAAATCTTACCAATGTTTTCAGGCCGAAGTTTTTCAGCCTCTTCAAAAAGGGACGGTACGACCGTCAGACCTTGATGTCGGATATCATCGCCGGCATAATTGTGGGAATAATAGCCCTTCCTCTTGCAATCGCATTCGGTATTGCCAGCGGAGTCACTCCACAGCAGGGACTTATAACGGCAATAGTGGCCGGATTTCTGGTTTCCGTATTCGGAGGCTCCCGTTTTCTTATCGGCGGTCCTACCGGGGCCTTCATTGTGATTGTCTCCGGCATAGTCGCGCAATATGGCATGCAGGGGCTTATCATTGCGACAATAATGGCCGGAGTGATGCTTGTTGTCATGGGTATATGCAAGATGGGTGCGATATTCCGTTTTATTCCCTATCCCATCGTAGTGGGTTTCACCAGCGGTATAGCACTTACAATATTTTCCACGCAGATAAAGGATTTTCTTGGACTTGATGCTGCCGTCCCGTCGGGATTCATTCCGCAGTGGATATGCTATTTCAAGAATATAGGTTCGGCAAGTTTGCCTGAAACTCTTATGAGCATAGGTTGTCTTGCCGTCATCATATTATGGGGGAAATTCAACAAGAGGATACCGGGATCATTGATTGCCCTGATTCTCGGGACATGTGCATCGCTTGTTCTAAGCCGTTTTGCCGGAATCGAATTCGCTACGATAGGTTCAAAATTTCCGGAACTTGCGGGAGGACTTCCAATGCCGAAACCTGTTGCTCCCCAGTTCGACTATGAGACCATGAAAGGACTTGTCTCCCCGGCCTTTACGATAGCTGTGCTCTGTGCAGTCGAATCACTGCTTGCGGCAATGGTGGCTGACGGTGTCACCGGAAAAAGGCATGATTCGAATACTGAATTGATCGGACAGGGTATAGCCAATATCATAACTCCAATGTTCGGAGGCATACCTGCTACAGGCGCCCTTGCAAGGACAATGGCAAGTATCAACAACGGAGGAAAATCTCCGGTTACAGGTATAGTCCATGCAGCCGTACTGCTCCTGATATATCTTTTTCTAATGCCTTATGCCGTTTACATTCCTTTGTCATGTCTTGCAGCCATTCTGGTGGTCGTAGCTTACAATATGAGTGAGTGGAGGACCTTCAAATATCTGTTGAAGGGTGACAGGGCCGACGTCGCTGTACTGCTGATAACATTCTTCCTTACTGTCATAGTAGACCTCACGATCGCTATCGAGGTCGGTGTCCTTCTTGCAGTCGTGCTTTTTGTGAAACGCGTAATGGAAACATCATCCATAGAGGTTCTCGAAGAAGACCATCTTGCTGCCACGGAAGATGATGAAAAAGCTCAGCTTGACGATACCGAACATCTGGATATCCCGAAGGGTGTGGAGGTTTATGAAATCAACGGACCGTTCTTTTTCGGACTTGCGAGCCGTCTTGAGGAACTGGAAGAGGCCAACAGGAACGATGTCGTAATCAGGATAGTCAGGATGAGGAAGGTCTCGTTCATGGATTCCACGGGAATAAGGAATCTCAGGAATTTTTTTGCCCGTACCGAGAAAAGAGGCATACGTGTCATACTGTCCGGAGTAAATCCTCAGGTTATGGCTACATTGAAGAAATTCGGCCTTGACAAGGAAATAGGAGAAGAATATATTTTCCCTCACATTATACCTGCTCTCGCCAAGGCCAATGAATTGCTGAAGAAGAAAAGGGGAGCCTGATTCTAAATGCTGAAATTGTGATAGTGAGGCCCGAACCGCCTGTAAGCAGCTTCATCAAGCGCTTCCCGGTGGCTCGGGTGCGCTATTTGTATAAGCAGCTTTGCCCTTTCCTGCATGGATTTGCCATACAGGTTTACGGCTCCGAATTCTGTCACAATCCAGTGCACATGGGCTCTGGATGTGACAATACCGCCTCCTTCATAAATTACAGGCGCAATCTTGCTCTCTCCTTTCGATGTGCATGAAGGCATTGCTATAATCGCCTTGCCTTCCGGAGCAAGCGATGAGCCGAACACGAAATCTATCTGGCCTCCGACCCCGGAATAGAATTTTGTCCCTATCGAGTCTGCACATACCTGACCGGTAAGATCGATCTGGACTGCGGAGTTTATGGCTGTCATTTTCGGGTTTTTGGAAATTATGCACGGGTCATTCGTATATCCGACATCCATCATAGCAACCATGGGATTGTCATCAATGAAATCATAGACTTCCTGTGAGCCCATCAGGAATGTGGATACCAGCTTTCCTTTATCCGTCACCTTGTTCCTTCCTGTGATGACTCCCTTGTTTACAAGTTCCAGAACGCCGTCTGCAAACATTTCGGTATGTATTCCGAGGTCCTTGTGCCCGGAGAGCTGTGCCAGAACGGCATTGGGAATGGCACCGATTCCCATCTGCAGACATGCTCCGTCATCAATCAGCTCCGCGCAGTATCTGCCTATCGCAATTTCGGTTTCGTTCGGCTGTGTGAATTTTGCAGGTTCCAGAGGAGTGTCTCCCTCTACGAAAATATCTATGAGATCCATGGGAATCATTGCCTGTCCCCATGCTCTCGGCACATTCCTGTTGATTACTGCAATGACGGTATCCGCACACTCGATGGCGGCAAGGGTTGCATCTACGGAAGTTCCCAATGATACATAGCCGTGCTTGTCGGAAGGGCATACCTGAATCATGGCTACATTGCATGGAAGTGCGCCGCATCTGTAGAGTTTCTGTGTCTCGCTCAAGAAAACGGGGATATAGTCGGCGAAACCGCTCTGGACGCTTTTCCGAACATTGGCTCCTATGAAAAAACCCTGATGGAAAAATATTCCGTCAAATTCCGGGTCGGCATAAGGAGCCGGCCCCTCTGTGTGGAGGTGATGGATCCGTACATTCCGGAGTTCTCCGTTTCTGCCTCGTCTGCACAGGGCGTCTATCAGTATTTTCGGTGCGCTGGCAACGCTGCTGAGGTGAACGTGATCACCTGATTTCACGACTTTTACTGCTTCGTCGGCAGATACAAATCTGATTTCCTTTTTCATTGTTTCAAGTTCGTTTCAGTTGTTGGGGTTATTCAAAAGATAATTCGTAATCTTCAAATATACGGATTATTTGTAAATTTGCATGCAAATGAGAAAAATGCTGGAACATGAAATCTTCTAAAACAGAAAAAATGGAGGCTTTCGGCCGTATCCTGGATGTATTGGACGAATTGAGAAGCAAATGTCCGTGGGACAGGGAACAGACGACGGAATCGCTTAGACCGCAGACGATTGAGGAAACGTATGAACTCAGTGATGCAATATTGAAGAATGAAGAGAAAAACATATCCAAGGAGCTCGGAGACCTGCTTCTTCATGTGCTTTTCTACGCAAAGATAGGAGAGGAACAGGACAAATACGATATAGTGGATGTTATAAATTTCCTGTGCGACAAACTCATTTACAGACATCCGCATGTGTTTTCTTCAGTCGAGGTTGCAGATTCGGCCGAGGTCGTGAAGAACTGGGAACTGCTCAAAACGAAGGAAAAGGATGGAAACAAGAGGGTGCTTTCAGGTGTCCCTGATACGCTTCCTCCGTTACTCAAGGCTTACAGGATGCAGGACAAGGCACGTGCGGTGGGATTCGACTGGGAAGAAAAGTCTCAGGTGTGGGACAAGGTCGGGGAAGAACTTGGGGAATTCAGACAGGAGCTTGAGTCGGCCTCGGCCGCGTCATCTGATGATGAAAGGAAGGCTGCTATGCAGCGTGCGGAAAGCGAACTTGGAGATTATCTTTTCTCAATAGTAAATGCAGCCAGGCTGTACGGACTCAATCCGGATACTGCCCTTGAAAAGACATGCGCCAAATTCAGAAGAAGGTTCACATATCTGGAAGAGCATACGATAAGACAGGGACGTAATCTCAAGGACATGTCTCTGGCGGAAATGGATGCCATATGGGACGAAGCCAAATCGCTTGGATAACACGCGTATGGCTGGAAACTGGAAAGAAAGGACTGAAATGCTTGTCGGGGCCGATGTGCTCGAGTATTTCCGGAATGCGACGGTTGCCGTAGTCGGCATCGGCGGAGTAGGAGGATATGCAGCGGAGATGATAGCGAGAGCAGGGATAGGGCATATGATAATCGTAGATGCTGACGACGTTTCCGTTTCCAACAAAAACAGGCAGCTGCTTGCTCTGGATTCAACTGTATGCAGGAGCAAATGCGTGGTGATGAGGGAAAGGCTTCTGGATATAAATCCGGAGCTGGATCTTGCCGCCATTCCGGAGTATATGGAAACCGGCGGCGCGGAATCGATCCTTGGAAAATACCGGGTGGATTATCTGGTGGATGCCATAGATACCCTCGCGCCCAAACTGTCGTTGATAGCATATTGTATGGGTAAAGGAATACCGCTTGTGTCTTCCATGGGGGCAGGTGCCAAATTCGATGCAACCAAAGTGAGATTGGCTGACATTTCAAAGTCTTATAACTGCCCGCTGGCATATATAGTAAGGAAACGCTTGCGCCATATAGGGATAAGCAGGGGATTCAAGGTCGTGTTTTCCGAGGAACTGCCGAGAAGGGAGGCTTTTGTTCCGTGTGAAGAAAGGAATAAGAAGTCTCAGGTCGGAACAATCTCATACCTGCCGGCAGTGTTCGGTTGTGTCTGTGCGCAGGCGGTCATAGAAGGCTTGATTGAAAAATCAATGGCAATCAAATGATTTTTATTAACTTTGCAATTTGTGTCCGGCCTGCCGGATGTTGATATGAAAACAGGTAATTCAAGATAAAATGCCAGATTACAGAATAGTTGAAGTTAAAACCAGGAGGGACCTGAAGAAATTCATAAGGTTTCCGCTGGATTTGTATAGGGATTGCAGCAATTATGTGCCTGCACTGAATTCGGATCAGATTAAGTCGCTGACCGATGTCGCACCTTTGAAGTATTGTTCCAGAAAGATGTGGATGGTACTCGACGGCCGCAAGGTCGCAGGAAGAATATGCGGGATGATAAATCCGAGATACAATGAGCGGTACGGCAAGAAAAGGGTGCGCTTCGGATGGTTCGACACCATCAATGATATCGAAGTTGCCCGCCTGCTTCTCGGAACTGCAGAAAAATGGGCGAAGGACAACGGAATGACGGAGATACACGGACCTCTCTACTATAATACTTCCGGCAAACAGGGCATGCTTGTAGAAGGATACGAGAATGTTCCTCCTTTCAACTGTCTGTACAATTATCCGTATTACAATGACTTCATGGTCGAACTTGGATATGTGAAGGAGTGTGACTGGCTCCAGTACAAGATGAAAGCCGATCAGGAAGTCCCGGACAAGATGAGAAACATTGCGGCAAGACTGATGGAAAGATACAAGCTTGTCGAAGGGGATATCGACGTGCTCAAGAAAGACAAGGTTCTGGTGAAGAAGTTTTTTGACATATATAATGAAAGTTTCTCCAAGACGGTTTACAATTTCATTCCCTTCACCGATGAGGAGATAGAGGAAGAAGCGGCACAGACAATAGGTCTGCTTGACAAGAGGCTCTGCTCTTTCCTGTTAGATCAGGACAACGAGATTGCCGCATTCGGAATTTCCTTCCCGTCTTTGTCTCAGGCTTTGAAAAAGGCCCGCGGCTCAATGTTCCCTTTCGGATGGTGGCATTTCCTCAAGGCTTTGAAGAAGTTCGATACTATCGATCTCATGATCAACGGAGCCGCCCCAAAATGGCAGAATACCGGCGTTTCGTCAGTCTATCATTGCATAATGGCTGACAAATACAAGGCTGCCGGAGTGAAGTGGGCGATATCGAATCCGCAGATTGAAACAAACAGTGCAGTAAATGTCTGGGGAAAATATGAACATGAATTGTTCATGAGGAGAAGATGTTACGTTAAATCTATTGACTAAAATATATGGCAGATAACTCATTATTGGAGAAAGTTCTGGGACTTCAGGAAAAATATGCGTCCCTTCAGGAACAGCTTTCTGATCCGGATGTGATTTCGGATATGAAGCGTTATGTACAACTCAACAAGGAATTCAAGGAACTGTCGCCTATCATAAAGGCCGGCAATGAATACAAGAAACTTGTGGAGAGCTATGAGATGGCCAAGGATATCATCGCCAACGAGAAAGACGAGGAGTTGAGGGAGATGGCCAAGGAAGAGATTGCCGGAATAGAGCCCAGGCTGCCGGAAATGGAGCAGAACATCAAACTTCTGCTGATTCCGGCAGATCCTCAGGACAGCAAGAATGCCATAATGGAAATCAGGGGTGGTACCGGAGGTGACGAGGCTGCCATATTTGCCGGAGACCTTTTCCGGATGTATTCGAAGTTCGTTGAAAAGAAGGGATGGAAACTTGAGGTTACCAACCAGTCGGAAGGAACTTCGGGAGGATTCAAGGAAATAGTATGCAAAGTCAGCGGCGACGGTGTATACGGTGTTCTGAAATATGAATCCGGAGTCCATCGTGTACAGAGAGTCCCTCAGACTGAAACCCAGGGCAGGGTACATACGTCGGCAGCATCCGTAGCTGTACTTCCCGAGGCTGACGAGTTTGACATTGAATTGAATATGAACGACATAAGAAAGGACACATTTTGTTCTTCCGGACCGGGAGGCCAGTCGGTGAATACTACATATTCCGCAATCAGGCTTACTCATATACCTTCCGGAATCGTTGTTCAGTGTCAGGATGAAAAATCCCAGCTGAAAAATTTCGACAAGGCGCTTGCCGAATTGCGTACCCGCCTATACAATATGGAATATGAAAAGTATCTGAACGAGATTTCCGCAAAGAGGAAGACTATGGTTTCAACTGGGGACCGCTCTGCGAAGATACGTACATACAACTATCCACAGTCCAGGGTTACGGACCACAGGATAAACTATACCATGTACAATCTTCCAGTATTCATGGACGGCGAGATTCAGGACGTCATAGACCAGCTGCAGATAGCTGAGAACGCCGAGCGTCTGAAAGCCGCCGAGTAGGATAGGATTGAAAAACTGTTAGGGGTGCTTCAATGAAGCTGAGATCATACCCTTGAACCTGATATACTGTAATGGTATCGTAGGGAAACGGTTGTCATAATAGCGATTATGTTATGTATGCCGTTCCGGAGTGGACGGCATTTTTTGTTGAACTCTGATATGAAAAAAATTGATGACATGAAATCTTTCGATAAATATGCGGAAAAATATGATTCCTGGTTCCTGAGGAACAGGAACGTACTGTATTCGGAAGCGGCACTTGTCGCCTATTTCCTGAAAAAAAATGAGAAAATACTGTCGATAGGTTGCGGAAGCGGTCTATTTGAACAGATACTGTCCAATGATTACGGAATAATCATCCGTGACGGAGTAGAACCGTCTTCAGATATGGCGGCCATAGCAGCTGAAAGGGGACTGGATGTAAAGATTTGCACGGCTGAAGATTTCCGTGGGGAAGCGGAATCCTATGATACCGTATTGTACAACGGATGTCCAGGTTATATCAATGATCTGGACAAGGCACTGGCAAACAGCTGGCATACTCTCAAGACAGGGGGAAAGGTAATCCTCATTGATGTACCGAAAGAGAGTTCCTATGGCCTGCTGTATAATCTTGCAAAAGCATTGGGAAAATGGGATGATATTCTGCTCGAAGGTGTGCATCCGGCCGATCCCTATCCTATAGAACTGGCGGCGCAGGCTTGCTGGAGAACGACTGCCGAAAAAACGGAAGCTTTGTCAAGGGCAGGTTTTGTTGATTTTGAATATGCACAGACACTGACAAGGCATCCTCTTTATTCTGATGATATGGTCGAAGAGCCGGTTCCGGGATATGATAAAGGTGATTACGTCGCGATATGCGGCTATAAAAAATAAAGGCAATGGAAAAGGAAAGATTTATAGTAGACTTGAACAGAATCCGTGAAATGTCGCCTCTAGTGCATAATATCACGAATTATGTAGTAATGAACAATACGGCCAACGCCTTGCTTGCTCTCGGCGCTTCTCCCGTGATGGCACATTCCATCGAAGAGGTCGCCGATATGGCTTCCATAGCTTCGGCGCTCGTAATTAATATAGGAACACTGGAACCGGCATGGGTGGATTCCATGATTCTGGCAGCAAGGACGGCGGCAGGCAAGGGAATACCAGTGGTATTCGATCCTGTCGGTGCCGGTGCTACTCCTTACAGATCTGCTGTATGCAAAAGAATAATGGAAGAGTGCAGGCTTTCCGTGATAAGAGGCAATGCTTCCGAAATCATGGCCTTGCTGAATGTATCTGCGGTTACCAAAGGCGTGGACAGTACCGTGTCGTCGGAATCGGCGCTTGATTCTGCCATGATGCTGGCAAAAGCGGCAGGCGCAGTAGTGGTGATAAGCGGTGCCGTCGACTATATTACCGACGGCACATCAGTCGAAACCGTTACCCTCGGAAGTCCGATGATGTCAAGAG
The DNA here is from genome assembly GCA_949300335.1 of uncultured Bacteroidales bacterium. Taxonomy (GTDB): domain Bacteria; phylum Bacteroidota; class Bacteroidia; order Bacteroidales; family UBA932; genus Cryptobacteroides. Next base: position 14,497 of record CASGDV010000049.1, read on the forward strand.
TCACGGGGATGGGTTGTACTGCAACTGCAATAACCGGAGCATTTGCCGCAGTCAACAGCAACTATATGGAAGCAAGCGTACATGCGATGACTGCTATGGGACTTGCCGGATCGATTGCTGCAGAATGTTCTGCAGGCCCCGGCAGCCTGCAGGTAAACTTTCTGGATACGTTGTATGCACTGGATGCCGCTATGATTGAAAAAAGGTTACAGGCATGATTAAAGACTGTCTCAGAGTGTATCTTGTTACAGACAGAAGCCTTTCTCTCGGAAGGGATCTGTGTTCTGTCGTCAGTTCGGCGGTAGAAGGAGGCGTAACGATGGTCCAGCTTCGTGAGAAAGACTGCAGTTCAAGGGAATTCTATGAACTTGCCGTTTCAATGAAGGAATGTCTGAAGCCTTATGGAATACCTCTCATAATAAACGACAGGGTGGATATTGCACTGGCGTGCGATGCCGACGGAGTTCATATCGGTCAGAGCGATCTGCCGTACCGGGCTGCAAGAAACCTGCTCGGACCTGATAAAATAATAGGACTTTCAGTCGAAAACATTGAAGATGCTCTCAGGGCAAACGAAGTCGATGTTGACTATATAGGTATTTCGCCCGTATATGCAACTCCGACCAAAACAGACACAGCCCCCGCACTCGGACTTGAAGGAGTGAGGCGGATAATGTCGGTTACAAGGCATCCTGCAGTAGGAATAGGAGGTATCAACTTTTCTACGGCTGAAGAAGTACTGAATGCAGGCGTTGACGGGTTGTCCGTGGTGTCGGCAATAATGTCTTCTCCAGATCCGGCTAAAGCTGCACGCCACCTTTCAGATATCGTCAAGGCACATTTATCGAACCAATGTTTATGAAATGGAGTGACAAGGCTTGGGAGCAGGCCTCCCGCATATATGGAAAAATACTTGAACTTCCGTTCATAGTCCGTCTTTCGGACGGCTCGCTGGACAGGGAGATTTTCGATTACTATATCTGTCAGGATATCTTGTATCTGAAGGAATTCAGCAGGTCTATGACTGCCATGTCATCCAGATTCAGTGATGAGGGCTTGAAGAAACGCTTTCTCTCATATGCCATGGAAAATCTTGAGGCCGAGCAGACTCTCCATGAATTTTATTCTGGAAACGAACCGGAATCTGCGGAACTCTCTCCGACATGTATGCTGTGCTCATCCCATTTGTATTCACAGGTGATGACAGCACCTCTTGAGGTCGCGGCAGCTTCGGTATTGCCGTGTTTCCTGATTTATACAGAAGTTGGACTGCACATAGCTGCACATTCTCTGCGTACCGGCAATCCATACCGAAAGTGGATAGAGACGTATTCCGAAGATGGATTTGATACTTCCACGAAAGCTATAAGAGCTCTTTGCGACACAATGGCTGCGTCTGCTTCAGAAGATGTCGTAAAACTTATGACGGATGCTTTTGTCACGGGAGTGAAACTGGAATGGATGTTCTGGAACAGTGCATATAATATGGAAAAATGGGAAATATGATGAAAAAATACAAAGTAGCTTTATCCATTGCCGGAAGCGATCCGAGCGGTGGAGCAGGAATCCAGGCCGATCTCAAGACTTTTTCGGCCTGCGGATGTTACGGAGCCACTGCAATAGTGGCCGTGGTGGATGAGAATACGGTCGGTGTTTACGGAGTACATCCTGTGCCGGTGAAATTCGTTGTCGGTCAGATCCGTTCTGTATTGGATGACATAGGAGCCGATGCCGTCAAAATCGGTATGCTTCACTCTTCCGAGCTCATAATTGCAGTCAGGGATACTTTGCAGTCATATAATATAAGGAATATCGTACTCGATCCTGTCATGGTTGCAACTTCAGGTGATCCTCTTCTCCGGCAGGAGGCTGTGGATACATTGAAAAATGTCCTGATACCATGTGCAAGGATAATCACTCCAAATATTCCTGAAGCCGAAATTCTTCTCGGGGAGAAAATATCTTCCCAGAACGAATTGCCGTATTATGCAAAAAAACTTTCCTGCGGGGGAAAAGTCTCCGTGCTGCTTAAGGCAGGACATCTTCATGACAGCCGGCTGACGGATGTTTTTTACAATGCTGAAACAGGTGAGACAATCGAACTTACCTCGGACAGAATCGATACTAAGAACACTCACGGTACCGGATGCACGATGTCATCTGCCGTGGCATCTTTCCTTGCCAGAGGAATGGATATGAATGCGGCTGTTTCCGAAGCAAAGAAATACATGGATATGGTGATACGTTCGGGGGCTGAGTATCTCATAGGACACGGTCACGGTCCCGTAAACCATTTTGCCGGATTATGGAAGTAGGTAGGCTCAAGGGGGTCCTGTTCGACATGGACGGCGTCATTCTTGACAGTGAGGAACTGTGGGATCACATTACGGAAAAGATAGTGAGAAAGTATTCTCTGGATATGTCGGTCCTTATGGAAAATGACGGCTTCAATCTTTCCGCAGACGATGCGATGCGCCTGGTTCTCGATTCCATGGGATGTTACACTGATGAACTCCACTACGCAATTCTCGAATATATGGATGAGGTGTATTTCGGATGTCTCGGAACGATGACTTCACTTGAAGACGGCATATCCGACGTTCTGGAGACATTGTACTCCAAGGGACTCTCTGCTGTACTGGTGAGCAATTCTACCAGAAAACAGGTGGTGAAGGTTCTGGAACATTACGGACTGGAAAAATATTTCACAGGAATAGTAGCCGCCGATGATGTGAAAAACAGCAAGCCTCATGCAGAGCCTTACCTCAAGGCATTGTCGTTGTCCGGACTCCGGCCGGAGGAGGTCATAGTTGTCGAGGACTCTCCAACAGGCATACGTTCTGCGGGAAATGCATCTCTGCCCTATGTAATGGTGTCGGGAAAGAATGGAGGGAATAATACGGTCCTGCGCACGGAACTGGGCTCTTATCTCATGTCACTCTGCTGATTGCCGGCTATCTTTCTGAATAAATGTTCTCCAGAATATTCCGTATGGAAAAATAAAAGGGAGCGACCCTGAAAAGTCAGTATTTTATGACTTCCGGGACACTCCCTTTTTCTTCCGGTCCTGCCGGTTTGAAGTTATTTCATAAAAGCTTTTACTACCATGATTTCCTTTCCGGAAGTGTTCACGATTCTGTATGATCCTGCCGCTGCAGATACAACGAGCGTCTCGGCATAGTTGAGGTGGTATTTTTCGCCGTCACGTGTAATTACCTCTGCAGAATTACCTTCAACGAGATTGAGAACATGACACTTGCCTTCGGTATTTGCCTCCACTTCGGAATTGATTACGAACCTGTGGACGTCGTATGAATGTTTTTCATGTGTCTTCATGTGCCACAACTCCCAGTCGCATCCTTTTTCAAGAAGTTCCGGATGGCATACGTGCTCTTTCCTGATTTTCTCTCCTTTCCTGTCAAAGCACAGATTTTCCATTGCCCTCTTTATGTTCAGAGGTCTCGGCTTTCCGTCCAAATCCAGTGCAAGCCAGTCATACATCTTGAAAGTGAATATATAAGGCGTGGTGCTTATCTCAAGAACGAGGTTGTTCCGTCCCGAACTGTGGAGAGTTCCCGGAGGAATCAGAAACAAATCATGTTTGTGGGCCTGTTCCGAGTTGATATATTTGGGAACATCAAGCTCAGTCCCGTTTCTGAAACTTTCCGTAAGTGCAGCCTCGAATTTTTCCGGTACGATATCATCCTGAAAACCGAGATAGACAACGGCTCCCGGCTCGCAGTCCAGAATGTAGTAGGTTTCCTCCTGAGTCAGAACTTCGCCGAAGTTTTTCTGTATGAATTCCTTTTGCGGATGGCACTGTATGGACAGGTTTCCTCCTGAAAAATTATCCAGATAGTCCATCCTGATAGGAAATTCGTCTCCATATGCCTCATAACTTTCCTTTCCTACCACATTCTCTCCGGCCCGGTACATGATGCAGTCGAAAGAAATCTCAAGCATCTTTCTGCCGCTCCCGAAGATTATTCCGTTTTCCGGAACAATCAGTTCAAAGGACCATGCATAGTTCGGAACATCTCCCGGAAGAGACTTGATATGGTTCTTGATCCACTGGCCTCCCCAGGCTCCCGGTTCAAACCACGGACGTACACGGAATGCATTGCCTGCAAGCTTGTCGAGTCCGGCCCTTATTACATTTCCTTCTGCCCATGTGATATCGTTCTCCCTCTGGCCGTCGACGAATATATCTATCCTGCCGATTATCTCTTTCTTATGTCTGTTCAGGACAGGCCAGTCGTTGAAATAGTATCTTTTATACATTTTTTTCGGAGCATCCGCATCCTTGCAGCCGATGTTGCGTACGCTTCCGCCTCTTGCCCTGAACTGCAGTTCGTTTTTAGGAAGATCAATATATATCAGGCATCCTTCCCAGTTCGAGAGGGCTGCTCCGATTCCAGTGATTATGTTCATCTTTGCATCCTTGTCCGGAACAATTGAACCCAGTTTTTCCTGATCGAAGAAATCCTTCAGTCCAAGAGGGGAGCGGAAACCGAAAATCGGGTCATCACCTCCAAGATAAGGTTTCACCATTTCATTTATTTCTTCTTCAGGCTTCATTGCTGCAGAAGTATTCCACCATATAGGCTCAATGCCTATTTTCCCAAGGGCTGTACTCAGATTCCTTGAAAAACCGTCGAAGTCAGTGCCGATGAAACCGTCAATCATCACGTTCCGGCATCCTGCTATTTTTTTTGCGAGAGAGTCAAAATCTGCGAATATCTTGTTTTCTCCAAGGTCATGAGTCGGATAGATGTCGTATCCACTTGATTGTTCCTTTTCAACAGGAAGAAGATACTGTGTAGTTTTTCTGAATTCTGCCATATTGTATGTTGTTTTTGTTATTCATGAAAAATTGATGCGGCTCCTATCATCGCAGCCTTGTCCAGAAGTGCCGAGGTCTTTACCCTAATATTGCATCCTGAAGATGTCATGACATCCTTCAGGGCATCTCTGAACAAAGGGAATGCCCTTGAAATATTTCCCCCGAGAACGAGAATATCTGCCTCGAATGTTTCCAGCAGTGGAACCAGAAAACTTCCGAGGCGGCTGCCGTATTCATCGAACAGTTGTTTCGAGCATGCATCCTCATCATAGGACAAGGCTACTTCCTTTGCACCGGATACTTCTTTTCCCGTAAGTTCCCTGTACCGTTTGCAAACCCATCTTGTGGAAAAGGCCTCATCAGCTATGCCGTCTTCGAATGGAAGATGATAGACCCATCCGTTCTTTGGAACGCTTTCTCCTGCTTCAACAAGCTTGTTGTCACATACAAAGCCGGATCCTACACCTGTTCCGAGCGTTATTGCAACAACACGGCGGCATCCGGCCGCCGCACCGGTAAAACTCTCTCCCAAAGCAAAGGCGGCTGCGTCATTAACGTATCTGAATTTTTCTATTCCGATATCCGACAGTCTGCAGAACAAGGATTTGCTCAGGTCAAGACCGTAAATTTTTTCAAATTTGTTGACTCCCGTGACCGTAGAAATTCCGTGTAGATAATCGAATGGTCCGGGAAATGCGAAACCGACTCCTTTTACGTTATTGCTTCCGGATTTTTTCACGGTGGTACCGATGTTGCTTACAAAACTGTCAAGTATATCGGATGCTTTCCCCTTGCTGTCCAGCGGGGATGTGAAAGGTTCACTGATTATTTCCCCTTTGACCGTATCTACTACGCAGGAACAAATGTGGCTTCCTCCTACATCCATACCTACAACATGTCTGCATTCTTCCATTTCAGGTGTCATTAGTTTTATTTATATGTTTATTGTCGTTGTTGAAAATAGCTACAAATGATGATATGTTCAAACATTTTCGCAAAAATATAAAATACTTTTTAAAATTGCTATCTTTTAAAAGAAAATCTTCTCGATTTTGTGAAAAAATCAGTAATTTTAACCGAATTAATATATAATTTTCCATTTTATCAACTATATGATGCAAATAGGATTCAATAATTTTGAATTTGTGCAAACAAATATTATATTTGCGTTTAACCGGTTTAACTGAATTTTTTAATCATTACAAGATATGCTGAAATTAATGAAAAAAGTCGTGTTGGCGACATTCGTGTCATTGTCATCCCTGTTTTCGGCCCTTGCGCAGAATCCTGCTGCCGAGTATATTGATGTGGGAGTGTATTCACATTATAAATACAGGCCGGACGGAAAAGCGGGAAGGGAAATATATGTTTCCTATACAGGTCCGAAGGAATTTGCAGACGGAAGCATTACGGTTTCTTCCAGACTCGGTTCCGAGACCACCGGTTTTGAAACAGAAAGGACTGATTCCATAAGTGTCCTTCTTCCGGAGGGCATCGGCGTCTGCAGCAAAGATACTGTAGTTGTATGCCTTCAGAGCAAGGGCGTGAAACTTTATGAGAAGGTAGAAATTCCTCCAATGAGACATTGGACCGTATATATTTATCCTCATTCCCATGTCGATATAGGATATACCAATACCCAGGAGAATGTGGAATTCATTCACAAGAGGAATCTAGATGTCGCGATGGAACTTGCGGAAAAGACTGCCTCATATCCGGAGGATGCCAGATTCAGATGGAATCCGGAGGTGAGCTGGCCTGTGGAAAGATACCTGAACAGTGCAGATGAAGCCTCTAAACAAAAGCTGATCGATGCAATCAAGAAAGGTTATATCCATCTGGATGCCGGATATATCAGTACCAATACAAGCGCAAACAGCGATGAAGAACTTCTCGAACTTTTCGGTTTCAGCAAGTCCATGGAGAAGCTTACCGGCAAAAAGGTCGAGACAATGGTTCAGGTCGATATTCCCGGAGTTTCATGGGGAGTCGTACCGGCTTCCAATTATCTCGGGATAAAATATTGTCTTTCCCTGTTCAACGGATATGACAGGACAGGATTTTCGGATGAACTGAGTTTCAAACCGTTCTGGTGGATTGGTCCCGACGGCAAGTCGAAGGTGCTATTCCTTCAGCCTGGTTCCTATAATCCCGGAGCTCTGGTTAAGGGAAAATATTTCTGGCCTCAGCTTGCCGGACAGACAGACCAGAGCAGGTTGCTCAGAGTCGTAAAAACCGACAATCCTCGTGAAAACTTCATCGATTCGTATCTTGCCGAAAAATTGCCTGTTTTGGAAAATGACAAGGACTATATTTATGACATATTTCCGATGACATGGTGTATGGCGGACAATACTCCAATCGATGCAGATCTTCCTGATGCTGTAAAAAGCTGGAACGAGGAATATGCATATCCTCATCTCAAAATATGTTCAGGTACTGAAATGATGGATGCTTTTGCCGCATACGGTGACAGAATTCCGGTACTTTCGGGGGATTATACCGAATATTGGACCGACGGTCTCGGTACAAGTGCTGAGCATACGGCAGAAAGCTGGGAAGTCAAGGAGCGTCTTGTTCAGTCCGAGATTTTATGGTCAATGCTCAATGGAACGGAACCGGCACCGGAAGAAATCACTTCCGAAGCATGGAGACATATAATCCTGAGTACAGAACATACCTGGGCATTCATGCAGCCTGACAAACAACCTATCAGCGATGACATACTCAATGTGAAATTCGGATATTTCCACAAGGCGGCGGAGCTGACGGACAAATCCATGGAAAAAGCTCTGGCAAGCGTCATCGATGACAATTCGGATATTCTTTCCGTATATAACACTAATTCATGGGACCAGACTTCGCTGGTCGTGCTTCCTCAGAATGTTGCAGAAGAATATAACGCGATATTCGATCAGGATGGCAATGAGATAGATTCACAGATTCTTACTACCGGAGAACTGGTGTTTGTGGCTGAGAATGTTCCTGCTTTGGGAAACAGGATATATAGTCTTGGCAAAAAGAAAGTACCTCTTGCAAAGCTCAGGAAAGCAAGCGAGTCCATGTTGTCAACAATCGGTCATGGACGCTATGTAATCGATAACGGCATAGTGAATGTGACTGTTGATCCCCTAACGGGAGATGTTGTAAGCATATTGTATCAGGGAGAGGAATACGTAAGTCAGGAATCGATGTCATCCGTCAACAGTTACAGGTATCTGAAGGGTGACAAACCTGCATCCTATGCCTTCAGACCGTATAATGTCGTTATAGAGAAGAAGGAAAGCGGTCCGGTTTTGAATTCTTTGCTAATAACCTCGGATGCTGAAGGAGTGAAGAAACTGAGCCGTGAAATCATACTTGTGAAAGGTTCTGAAAATGTCATATGCCGGAATATCGTTGACAAGATTGCGACGACTGAAAAGGAAGGCATACATTTCGGTTTCGGATTTAATGTACCTGATGGCAAGACGATGGTGAATGTTCCTTGGGGAGTGATGAAGATGGAGGATGACCAGTTGGCGGCCGGCAACAGAAACTGGATTGCTGTCCAGAGATGGATTGACATTTCCAACGATGACAAAGGTGTGGTATGGTGTCCTTTGAATGCAGCAGTTTTTGAAAGCGGCGATTTGTCCGCCAATATACTTGGCGGAGCCCTTCATTCGCCGAAATGGATAAGGCATCTAGATGAATCATCGACCATTTATTCCTGGGCCCTGAACAATCACTGGCATACCAATTTCAGGCTGAGTCAGGACGGAAGGATAGAATTCAAATATATACTGAAACCTCATAAGGGCGGATTCGACAAGGCTGAATCCAATAAGTTCGGACTAGAGCAGTTCAGGCCTCTCAGAGCCGTGAGAATAAAGAAGGAATGTCAGGAACTTCCAAACAGACTGGTTATAGAAGGTGCAGACAATGTTTATCTGTCAACATATCGTACCGAAAACTGCGGCAGCTCTGCTATCGTGCGTTTCATTTCCATGTCGGACATTGATGAAACCATATCGCTCAAATGGAATGATGCTCCATTGTCAGCCAATATAGTTACAGGAGGAATTGACGGGACGAGTACTCCGGCTGACCTCAATGCGATCCATATTCCGGCAAAAGGATCCGTGACTATTTGTGTCGAATGGAAATGACCTGCAAAATAATATAGGGACTATCGTAAAAAGATTAGAATTTCATAACGAATTGATTGCCAATGTAATATAAAATTTGTATCTTAGCTAAAGATAAAAAGAATACCTCCAATTGCCCTAGAAAAGCCAAATTTGGAGGTATCGCAAA
>CASGDV010000050.1 GCA_949300335.1 uncultured Bacteroidales bacterium
CGATAATCATTGATTACGGCGGCGACTTGGTGTCTGTCTATGACCCGGTGTCCGTCATGCCATACAGCGAACCTCCCATTACGGAAAGGACACGTTACAAGAAACTGAACGCGGAACAAAAGGCGGCTTTCAAGTCAATGATTGTGTCTGCCTCATGCCTCCTGAAGGACATGCATTGCTGTCTCCGTCCTTATATACTGGATATCTTATGCAGAAGGCGTTTTCAACTATTGCCATCTCGTCATGCCCCATATATCCTTCTTTCAATTCCGGGTCATCGGCAATTTCCGGAAGATATACCATACTCATCGATTTCCCGTTATTGACAGAGTATCCGATTAGTTTTCCATAGCTGCCGCTTCCTTCCGATGTCAGGTAAATAAAAAGTTCGGGATAACCGTCGACATTAAGGTCTCCTGTCTCGACTCCCGATACGGTATAGCCCGTTATATCATGTGTTTCGTCATTGCATGAGACGGAAAGACCTTGCGGTTGAATGCGGAGCACGTCTCCCGATGTACTGACCGTAAACCTGATGTCGCTTCCAGGGTAAGACAATGTCTGAGGAGAGGTCCAGGCCTGTTTACCGCCATTGCCCATGCTTATGATTTCCCGGACGAAGAAGACTCCGGAATAATCCGCTGCAAATCCATCATCCCATTTGCCGGCATATTCGAGCTTAAGTTTGCATCTGACCGGCTGCCCGTTCTTGATTCCTCCGGTCAGTCTGTCATATCTGTCTTCAAGCGAACCTGTCTTGTCGACAATCCAGTATTCTCCGTCACTTCCTTCCGGTTCGAATGAACGGATTTCATGTGCCAATGTGAGTATTCCTGCCATGGTTGTCAATGAGGTCTTGGAAAGTTCGTCCGAAACTGGGGTTTCCTCACAAAAAACTATACTGTTCTCATCAAACAGAGGTGCATCCTGACCGATTTCGATAAACAATGCCTTGTCAGGCGCGTTGTCATGTATTTCAAAGTATCTCATCCCGCTGTTTCCTACTCCCCATCCGCTGCATGTTGATGGAACAGGTTCATTTTTACTGATCGAATTGATTTCATCCGCATATTTTCCGGAAGGCTTGAGAATATATCTTTTAACACCTTTTCGGTTTGATGGAATCTCCTGAAACATGCAAGTCTGCTCCGCATCCCATCCGGGTTGCTTGCCGAGTACCATGAGCAGATCATTGATTGTGCCGTTTTCCAAAGAAAATATTTTTATGCGGGTAGCCGGAGAAGCATCACCGTCCCTCACCATTACTGCACCCGGTACCGAATGATCTGCCAGCATGCGGATGTTCCCGTTTTTCTGCGCCCAGAACTTGAGCCCGGCTCCAGTTACCGTTTCCCATTCGAATCCTTCATATGCTTCCCTTGAGGGTTTTTCCGGAAATTCCGGAAGACTTCCGCCATTGCTGCATGACAAAGAGGCTGACATGATAAATGACAGACCTGAAATTAAAAATAAAATCCTGAAGTTCATGATAACAAAGTATTAAGATTAGTGTCATTTAAGCGCGCTCAGGTCCGCAATAAGCATGCCAGTCGGTACCGTTTCAAAAAGCGTGTCTGTAAAGCAGATAGATTCTTTACTTGACACGCTTGGATTTGCAATATAAGGTTTATACAGGCAAATATACTGATTATGATTGACGGATATATTTATATAATTTTATTGAACAGTATATTTACCGTATGTTTGCAGTTATGAATGAGTATGTCTCATAATAGTCTGTTCCGCATTGTTTTTTCTGATATCCTTCATCCATTCGCTAGGATTTTTATGCATGAAACTTTTGAACGATGATAGATACGATGTCGTTGACTTGAAACCTGATCTGGCCGATAACTCGGCTATTTTCAATGTCGTGTCCTTCGAGAACAGTTCTATTGAATATTTGATTCTATGATAGTTGACGAATTGGCAGAAATGGCTTCCCGTATATACTGAAATTGCTTTTGAGATATATACTTTGTTGGTATACAGTGCTTTCGCAACATCATATATCGACAGATCCCATCTGAGATACGGTTTCTCGGAATCAAAATACTCCAGCAGACGCAGATACAGATTCTTATGTATCCCTTCGATGTTTGCCGCGGATTTGTACAGCGAATTACTGCCGGATACACCGTATGAAGTGATAGCTTCCTCGAGTATGTTATCTTCATTCAGATTAAGGAGATAGGCTGAATTCCGTTTCTTTTTTATTTTAGCATATCTTACAGTGAATATTGAAGCAAAATACCATAATGATGCAAAGAGAATCAGGTAACCGTATATCTTTTCCGCTATAGCAAGATTCATTTCCGATGATATTCTGTATATGGAAATGGCTAACGCACTGATGACAAGAAGAAAAGATACTGCCAGTGTTGTCTTTTTCCCGGTTCCGTGATGTCCGAACCCGAAGATTATCAAAGGAATGGCTATATCTGGGGAACCAAGGACATACTCGGGAGATTTCATCCATGAAACGAGTAGAATCAGGAATGAGATTATTGCGAGAATAAGATAATTTTGTCCGATGCTGAAAGAGCATTTTGCTCCGAATAAAAAAAGATTCTTCATGTTATGATATTTGAATTAAGTATTTTATCCGTCAATCATTATTCTCGTGGGTGCTCTCGCAAAAATACGATATAAAATCTCCAAAGAAAATCCGGTTCGCTAAAAGATGTCGCATATTTTCTGAATTTTATGAAGATTTTCCGTTTCTTGTCATGCAATGAAATCTGTCGGAGTTTTGCCGGTTACCGTTCTGAAATATCTGGCGAAAAAAGACTGGCTGCTGAATCCAAGCTTCTCACAGACTTCCTTGACGGAATATTTGCCGCTGAGGAGCAGGCTTTTCGCATCAAGAATGACATATTCCTGTATCAGTTTCATCGGGTTTTTCCCGGATGCTTTTTTAATAAGTCTTGAAAAATGTTTGGATGTGATGAATTGTCTTTTTGCATAGAATGTTATGCTGTGCTCCTTTCTTGAAAAGTTGTGGATGTCTTCCTGGAATTGCATAAGTGCCTTTTGCTCTCTGGATAGCGGTGCATTTCCTTTTCCCTCAGTTTTCCTGGACCATCCGAGAAGTAGTCCGCCGAAAATATAGGTGAATCCGGCCAAAATGCTGTCCATGGATTCAGGTGAGGAATTCATGATTATGCGTTTTATGGTCTGGTACAGCATTTCGAAATTAGCGCTTTCTTCCTCTTCCACATGTATCAGTGTCGCATCGTTGCTGCTCAATGCCCATTGCCGGATATGTCTGCCGTGTGGGCCCCGCATTCCGGATATGAGATATCCGGATTCTATTGCTATGAAGATTATTTTGCAATCGTTCCTTATTAGAACGTCTTCGAGAATCTGTCCTGCAAAAATTACTATTATGCATCCTTTGTCCAGATTGTAATCCTTTTGCTGTATACGCACGGTAAGATTTCCTTCCTTGCAATACAGACAGAAACTCATTGATATTTTTATCGGGAATCTGATGCTTTTCGGGACAGGTTTATATCCGTCATCGGTTCCGTTGTCATCTTCGATGTTGTCCACAACGCAGAATCTGTCATCAAGAATTGTAGTTGTGACATGTCCTTTGAGATATGATATGCCGAAAGCTGATATTATTTCTTCGTATTTCATGAAAACTGTTTCATTATAATTGTAAAGCTCAGTGTTGTGCGTGTTTTGTTATATGATTTGTGCAAATATGGGACTTATTTTATATAAAATATCACTTTTGGTACACTAATAGCGATTTTTGTATAATGATGATGCAGATTGAATCGAATATCTTTGCCGGACTACAGCAATGAAAGGACAATCAATATATCATGATGAAATTTTTGAAACGTACGAATTATTTCAGAGAGGCGTATGTGGATACCTTGGGAAAATTATATGATTATGCTACTGCATTCTACGGTAAACGCAGGATGTCGGATATCGTAGATGCGGAAGGCGGTTATACGTATGCGGAATTCAAGACTAAATGTGACGGTATTTCGCGCAGGCTGACCCAGTTCGGAATCGGTGCCGGAGACAAGGTGGCAATCCTGTCACAGAACATGCCGAACTGGGCTGTCGCGTTTTTTGCCGCAGTACCTTTAGGCCGGGTCGCTGTCCCTATTCTGCCGGAATCATCCATGAATGAAGTGACGAATATCCTGAAACATTCGGAAACCAAGGTCCTTTTCGTTTCAAGGAAACTGTTTTCCAATGTCAGTGAAGAAGTCCTTTCTTCTCTGACACTGGTAATCGATATCGAGACATTTGAAGAAATCAGAAGGGATGAGGATAAGTTCACTTGCGATGGAAAGGCCATGATGCCGATGCCTGACGATACGGCCACGATAATCTATACTTCGGGAACAACCGGAAACGCAAAGGGAGTAGTTCTGAGTCACCGCAATCTTACATCGTGCGTGCATTCCTGTTATGATGCCCAGAAACGTTCGAAAAATGACAGATGGCTGTCAATCCTTCCTATGTCACATACTCTGGAGATGACGCTCGGCATGCTTTATCCGATGTATGTCGGTGCCTGTGTCTACTACATGTCCAAACCTCCTGTTCCGGCATTGCTGCTGAAAGCCATGCGTGTTGTCAGACCGACTACGATATTGTGCGTACCGCTTATAATAGAGAAGATTTATCGGAACAGTATTTTGCCGACAATCAGGAAAAGCCGTTTCCTGAGCTGGATGGAAACAGATATGAACTGGCTTCTGTGCAGAATAATAGGTATGAAACTGAAAAGGACTTTCGGAGGATGCGTAAGCTTTTTCGGCATAGGAGGTGCGAAACTGGATACGGAAGTCGAGACTTTTCTGCTTAAAGCCGGATTTCCGTATGCAATAGGCTACGGCCTCACGGAAACATCCCCTTTGCTGAGTTATTCTGTCGGCAGGACCAGGGTTCCCGGTTCCATAGGTCTGCCGGTACGCGGTGTCTCTCTGAAACTTCATAATGTTAATCCAGAGACCGGAGAAGGAGAAATAATTGCTAAAGGTCCCAATGTAATGCTCGGCTATTACAAGGATCCGGAAAGGACGAGGCAGGCGTTTACAGAGGACGGATGGTTCAAGACAAACGATCTGGCATGTGTAGATGAAAAAGGAAAATATTTTATAAGGGGTCGTCTAAGCAACATGATTCTCGGACCGTCAGGAGAGAATATCTACCCGGAAGAAATAGAGCAGGTCATAAACGGGATTGACGATGTGAACGAGTCCATAATTGTAGAAAGAGGAGGAAAGCTTGTGGCTTTGGTGAATTTCAATGAGGATGCCATAGACTGGAATCAGGAAGGAGAGGATGAGTTCTTCCGTAAGATAGAGGAATATAAGAAACGCGTTCTGTCCATTGTAAACAGGAATGTCAACAGAACGTCTCAGGTTAGCAATGTCGAGATTCTCAAGGACCCTTTCGAAAAGACGGCAACACGAAAAATCAGACGTTTCAAATACAGGGACACGGCAGGGATTTAGGCGTTGCGTGACCGGTTCAACGGCTTTTCATTCTTGCTGCCACAGCCAGCAGTACCCCGAGGACGACTCCCAGGAGGGCGGCGAAAAGGGCTCTCATATTGTCCGGAAGGAGAAAGGTTACCGTATGGGCAGGAAACCAGAAAAACGGTATGGTCTTCTTGAATACGAAGTTCCATTGTACTTCCCAGTTCAGGTTTTTCATAATATATCCCATTCTTATCGGAGTTATCAATGCTTTCAGACTGCCTCCGCATCCGAGGATATGAGTGTCAGTTATTTTATGGAATGTCATGAATACCGGACCGAATGTACAGTTCATGAATACGGAAATGCAGAAAGCTGTAATAACCTTCCCCGCAGACATCCCGCCGTTCTGTACGGCCTGTATGTTTTCCATGCCCAGATAACCCAGCAAGGCCGGTACACCGGAAGAGAATACTATCATGGCAGCATTGATGCATATTCCGAGAATGCCCCATACAATAGCACGAGGTGCCACACCGAATCCTTTGCTGAAATATTTGCCGGTGGATATGCGCAGACCGAGGAGTTCTCCAGATGTCGATAGAATGGCAAATTTGATGAATGCCATTACCATCCCGTGATCCGAGTTGAATTTCATGTAAGACGAATAGAGGGAGTCTATGAAGATAAAAGGCAGGAATATCGCGGCAATGAATGCGATAAATAAAAAATCGGACTTTTTCATGATCTTGAGGTTATTTGTTTGTTCGTGCTGTCATTTTCTGCAAATCTAAAATATTATATTTGCATGAAGAAATTTTAATACGGATGATTATGAATTTCAGCGGGATAATAATAGGACTTTCTACATTCTTGATAATCGGCCTTTTTCATCCTATCGTGATAAAAGCCGAGTACCATTGGGGAAAAGGCTGCTGGTGGATTTTCCTTCTGGCGGGAATTGCATTCGCTGTCCTGTCGCTTTTCATAGAACACATGGTCTGGTCGATTGTTTCAGGTGTTGTCGCATTTTCTTCATTCTGGTCTATTCTTGAACTTTTCCAGCAGGAGAAAAGGGTGAATAAAGGATGGTTTCCCAAAAAACCGGGGAGATCTTGAGCGGAAGACTGACGTTTACTGGCTTTCATGATTGTCGCATGACCTGCTGCATATTGTTCCGGGGGATTCCAACTCTATGGTCGAATGGCTTATCCTGTATTTTGCAGCGGCTGAAGCTATTTTTTCTTTCAGCAGATCCGGATTCGGGGAATCAGTGACAACATGCAGCGTCATGATATGGGACTCTCCGTCCATGCTCCATACATGAAGATCATGCAGGGAAACGACTCCATCCGTTTCCAGTATGTCCTTTTTAAGGTTTTCCATGGACACGTCATCAGGAATGGCCTGCAGGAGTATTCTGAATGTTTTTTTCAGATTTCCGTATACATGACTGAGTACCCAGATGCTTATTGCGATTGAAAGAATAGGGTCAAGCACAGGGATATAGGCAAATTTCATGACTATGCCTGCTGCCAGTACTGCTGCCCAACCGAGGACGTCTTCCATGAGATGCAGGAAGACAGCACGTTCGTTCAGCGAACTTCCCTTATGTAATCTTAATGCGGAAATCCCGTTTACGACAAGTCCGATGACGGCCAGGACAAGCATTCCTTCCGCATTTACCTGCTGCGGCTCGAACAGCCTTTCAGCAGCTTCTATAACTACTATGACAGAACTTATGGTCAATATTCCGGACAGGAATATGCTGCCGAGCAATGAGAATCTCTTGTAGCCGTATGAATATTTGTCATCTCCTCCTTTTGATGACTTTTTCTGAAGTATCCACGCTATTCCCAGGGACAGGCAATCCCCGAAATCGTGCACGGCATCAGACAGTATGGCTATGCTGTTGGTCCAAAGCCCTCCGGCAAGTTCGATGCATGCAAAAAATGCATTCAGGAAGAATGCGAATGATATGTTCTTTTCCGAATTCGTGTGATGATGTCCCATGGCAGTTGTTATTTGCAGAAGTCATAAATATCCGATAAAGTTATAAATTTGCGCGGAAAATTCAATGTCGGATTATGAATGTTTTCTTGAACAACAGCGGTAAAGAAGGCTGGACAGGCTGACTCCGCTGAAAGTCGCAGCAGCTGCCGCAGTTGTTGCCGGTGTCATCATGGTCAGCAGGAGTAAAGGAAAATCCGATCTTAAATCAGGACATTGATTCATTAACATTTTGTCCCGATTTCCGTCTATATGATGACGCGTCGGAAAACTTTATAAAACTGAAGAAAAGACATGAAGAAAATAGCATTTTTGATTTTGGCCATTTTGCCTTTTGCAGCATCGGCATGCAATGCCGGAGAAAATTTTTCAAGGAACCGTATGATGTCCCTTGTGCGGGAATATGAAGGCAAAGAAGGTTTTGAAGTCGTGACGGTGGGTAATCTCGGAATTGGGCTTATGAAAATGGCTGCCGGATTTGCACTGGATGAAAATGATGTGGAAAACAGACTGATACGTGAGACGGTTTCCGGTATCAGCGGATTGGCAGTCATTGATTACGGGGATTCCGATACCATGGCAAAAGAACGTTTCAATATGAAGGCTGAAAAAATTCTTGAGCGAGCGGAACTGCTTATGGCAGTCAATGATGCGGAAGACAAAGTCATGATATATGGTGTTATGGATGAGGACGGAAGCATTATCAGGAATTTTGTCCTTTTCTCACCGGGAGATGCCTTGATATGCCTGTTCGGTAAAATTCCCATGGAGCCTGTCATGAAAATCATTGAGGAAGAATATGACAGGTGAAGAGTTTGCAGACAGGTTTCTTGTATATTCGGACAGTTTTTACCGTGTGGCATTATATATTCTGGAATCGGATGCAGATGCAAAGGATGCCGTACAGGAAATGTATGTCAGATTATGGAAGGCAAGGGATACTCTTTCTGCAGTGAAGAATCCGAAGTCGTACGGAATAGTCATGGTCAGGAATCTGTGTCTGGACAAGTTGAGGTCGTCAAGCTATCGGAATACCGAACTTCTCCGTACGGACATGATGTCCGAAGAAACTCCATATGAGGATATTTCCGGAAAAGAAAGATTCCGTGAAGTGGCCAAAGCAATATCCGGACTTCCGGAAAGAGAAAGGACGGTCTTGCTTATGAAGGTTTTCGACGGTCTTACATATGATGAAATCTCGGAAAGGACAGGTATGTCGAATCTGACGTTGAGGGTGTTGCTGAGCAATGCCAGAAGAAAAATACGTAAGTTGAAAATAGTGTGACTGAATTGTAACTTGTGAAATTATGGCAAAGAATGAATATGATATCGCAAAAATGCCGTTGCCGGAACTTGAAAAGATGGGGGATGACGCTTCCGTCATTGTTCCGGCAGATTTGAAGGAAGATATACTTTCCGAAATTGCGGCATCGGAAATCCTTTCGGAGAAGTCCGTAGAGACAGTTGAAAGACATCACCGCAGATTCGTGCTGGGATTCTGTGCGGCTGCTGCCGTAACAGTCCTCTTCTTTGTGATGGATGATATGGGCAGACCGAAAGATACCTTTGATGATCCTCTTACTGCATATGTCGAACTTGAAAGGACATTCCAGTATATTTCAGACAAAATGAGACCTGGAGTCGAAAAAGTGGACGAACTTTCACGGGTGATAGAAAAATCCGGAGCGGTTCTTGGCAAAGTAACGGATAATCGGTAAAAGTATAAGATCCATACAAGATGAAACAGAATATGAAAATCCATAAAAATATGAATCATGTGATATTGACAGTAGCAATGCTATTCTTTACGGCTGCTGCTTATTCCCAGGACGGTAAGGACATTTATATGAAATATTCAGGAAAGGAAGGTGTCAGTGCCGTCTATATTTCTCCATCAATGTTCAAGATGATTGGAAAGATTCCCGATATTCATTTGACTCAAGGAAATATGAATCTTGCACCGATTGTAAAATCCTTGGATGGGCTGTACCTGATTGACAGCGGAAATTCTGCAGTCAATGCAGATTTGCTTTCGGAAGTGAAAAAAATGGTATCTTCGGGAAAATTCGAACTAGTCATGCAGGCAAAGGAAGACGGGGAAACCATGAATATCTATACCTTGGATGATGGCGATACGGTCAGGAGCTTTGTCTTTTGTGCAGTTTCGGAAGGGGAGTGTACCTTTATTTGCCTCGACGGCAATATCCCGAAAGCTGAACTAGAAAAACTTATGGCATCCGCGATGGCGGAACAATGATATATATTTGTAAAACAGTTTAATGTTTATGATCATGTTTGACAGATTTAGATTTTTCCTTATTATAATATCTTTGTCACTATTTGTACCGTCAGCAATGTCGGCACGTGGGTTGTCCGACAATCCAAGTATAGGCTTCAATATAAGCCAGTATCAGAGGGATTTCGGGGTCGGACTCAATTTCATTACCCCATATTTCTGCAAGGATATGCTTGCAATAAGGCTCGGAGGCAATATCCAATGGCTGCAGTATGCTGATCCTGAGACTTTGTGGGTATCATATGGGAATATGCAGGCAGGTATCCGTGCCCGCAGTTTTATTCTGGAGGATAAAATAAGTGTTTACGGTGAGGGCGGTCTTGTCATGCTTTTCCCGAACAAGATGTTTTCCTCAAAGGCATTCGGAATTGGCGGATACGGACTTTTCGGATTCGAGTTTAGAATATCCGGAAGATTGTCATATTTTCTGGAGCTGGGAGGTGTAGGTACGGGTGCCGTTGCCGACAGGGCTCCTGCCAGTCCCATATATTCCAATGGTTTTCTGACGAATGTAGGCTTCCGGGTGTCTTTATAGACAATTTGTCTTGAACAGGACCTGAAGAAGTTCGGATCTTGTATTTTCCGGATGCAGTTCGCCTGTAAGAATAAAGTTGTAATCGATGTGGCGGGCTATATCGGAAAGATTGCTTCCGAGATGTCTCGTCAGATTTACAAGAATTGCATTCTTGCTTCTTGAGTCAAGTGTCACGAAATGGAATACGGGATTGTCTTCCCGCGTTTTCATCATGGCATCTCCGAATAATAATATAGGGACTATCGTAAAAAGATTAGAATTTCATAACGAATTGATTGCCAATGTAATATAAAATTTGTATCTTAGCTAAAGATAAAAAGAATACCTCCAATTGCCCTAGAAAAGCCAAATTTGGAGGTATCGCAAA
>CASGDV010000051.1 GCA_949300335.1 uncultured Bacteroidales bacterium
TGACAAGGACCTGTTCCCGGACGAATAAAAAAATCCTCATTGGCAGGCATGCCTGCCAATGAGGTAACAGATAAATTGATATATTTGCAGAACTAAGAGGTCTGAAGGCTTACTCCGGACACACTGTTTGAAACACTACCCGACGGGCGCTCTCTGACACCTTTCTTTCCGAGTATGCCGTGAACATTTGTCTAAAGGCTCTTGAATGGATCTGCTGCAAGTATCGGAGAGATAAATTTCTGCAATTCCTTAAAAGTGTAATTGACGCCTTTGTCTTTGTCAAACGAAACGTCTGACGATTCCCACCATCCTTTAAGATTTACTTTTGCATACCCCTCAACACTTCTTCGAGGAAATTCAGCAAGGTATGTGTCAAAAAATGATTCTTTGATATTAAGATGACCATGAACATAGCCTGATAATTCTAACCATGCGTTGCTGATTTCGCTATAGTTGAAGCCTGGGCGTTCTATTATCTGGATGTAGTCAAAGAACCTGTTATCTGAATATCTGGTAAATGCTTTCGTCAATTTTTCTATAGCCTCGACATCCGTTTTTGGTGCGCTATAGCCATAGATTGTCAGAATCGCTGCTTTAGACAAGATTTCCTCAAACTTCTCCCATTGAGTTTTGATGAAAAGGTCTTTGCTGTAATCTTTATGACGGGTCGGGTAAAGAAGCTGCGTTGGAAAATATTCGAAATGACATTTAGGACAACTGTTTCTATAGTACCCGAAGTGACCGCAAAAAGGACAGTATCCGGCTTTGACATTGCCGTGCAGAAACAGCAATTCAGGCAAATCATCGGTAATTTTCCTCATTCTCTGGTATGCGTCAATTAACAGCCCGTCCCAATTGAAAGAAGCGATGTAATCTTTCTTTGTCAGAGAGAGAACTAGTAAGTCATATTTTGTAATTGTGTCTGGAATCTCAAGGGAAGAGAAATATTCAAAAATGGAGTCTTCAAGTTGTTCACGGACATCTTTGCAGTCTTCTCTTTCTGCAAGGGTAGAATAAATATCCTCAAGATTTTCACTGCCAAACTGTATACCGCTCCCATCAATAATCTCCCTTAATCCAAGATTGTCTATGAATCCGTTCATCACCGAACTTTTTCTTCCGTTCCTGTCACCGTTCGGAATTGAATCAACCGTGGCTCCAGCACCAACTATGACAAGGTGGGGTCGCAGCACGAATTTTTCAATGTCAATCGCATTATTCATATTGTCTGGGGATTTTAGACAGTCTGACTTCGTGGTGGAACTGGGCTTCAAGTTCTGCTTTGACCTGAGCGAGGATTTCGCGATGACTGCGTGACTGTTCGCGGGAGAAGAGGCGGTCTTGTCTGCGACGGTCCTTGTAGGTTTCCCATTTGCGCTGGTTTTCAGCGAGGATAGATTCTACTTTGCCAATGGTGCCGATGAATGTTTTATGTTTCAGTTCACATTCCCATATAGTGATGACATTCCATGATAGTGATTCGAGGCGCTGGATGTTGATCATGTCTCTTTCCTTGTTGCGTCTGACTTTTTCTGTCCAGAATTCCACATTGGTTTTGGGAACGGTGTATAGCTTGCAGCCTTTGTGTCCGTGCCAGAAGCAGCCATTGATGAATATGGCTGTCCTGTATCGTGGGAGGACTATGTCCGGGGTGCCTGGTAGAGTACGGACATTGATTCGGAAGCGGTAGCCACGTCTCCACAGTTCCCTTCTGACAGCCAGCTCCGGACCGGTGTCTTTGGAGTGAATGCGTGACATGCATTCACTGCGCTGCTTGTTTGTCATCGTATCAGCCATGGTATTCGGAGAGATGTTATTGCATTGGGGTTAAAGAAACCATAGCCTGTTTTCAAATTCTTCAGGTATCGCTTCTCCATTGAAGTGAGGTGCCATTTCCGCCACCATTTCGGGGTATTTGATGGTAACAGGCAGATTTTGTTGCTTAACTGATTTCCAATATATACGGCTGAACTGATATACCTGCTCGATGAGCGCCCTCAATGTGCCACTGTCAATTTCTTCCTCAGCTTTTATGCTGTCAATATGGAGTTTGACAGGGAAAGGATAGCCGTCGTATGGGTTGAAGTTCTTGCCATAATACCTGGTATTATTGCAGAGCAGATATTTCTTGTCTCCTAGATTTATGTAGGTTCCACTGTACGGCATCATTCCGTTATCTGCACCGTCGAAGAGCACTACATCTTCGGATTCGGTCTTATTTATGGAGACAATATAGACTGGGATATTGAGATGCAGACTCTTGAGCATGTTTTCTATAATATCTGCTTCTTCTTCCCTCATGACTTTGTAATAGTGTATTATGAGCCGATCCGGCATTCCTTTGAACTTCGTGAAGTTGATTATCGCTTCTTCTATAGAGCCTGCCAGCTCAGGAAGTTCATTTTTGAGGAAATAGTTGAATGAATTAAAAAGCCCGTTGTTCTCGAAGGAGAATGCCGAACCAACATAACAAGTACCATCGGATGACCTGAAAGCTCCGACTCCGACAATCAGTTCGTCGCAATGGTCAGTGCTTATACGCCATGGGATTCCACCGAGTTTCGCGTTTATAGCAATGGCCATATTCTGGAGTGTATATGCGAAATTTTTACGTTCACGGCCCTTGCTGTCCGTGCCATTGTCATCTTCAAGAATACGGAGCATCTTTTCGGTCTCGATACATTGCGAGGCTATGCCTGCGTCCATCAGCATTTTCTTGACGTGATAGTATATCTCCCGTGCATTCTTATCTGTTGTATGTTTGCTATGGGGCGTGAGATATATGGCCAGATATGAAACGCCCTCTTCTTTGCATAGATTGCGCAAGAACAGTTCAATTTCCGGCAAAGGGTTATCACGGTCTTTAAATTGCAGATGAAATGCTTTCGGAGCACTTGTGACGGCCTTTCCAGTGTATTTTGCCAGTCCCTTGAAGAAGTTTTTATAGCCTTCACGCAAGAAGAATTTCAGCAGATCGCGTGCCGGATTGACATCGTCCTGATGGAATATGAACATCAACTGTATGTTGGTCTGCTTCGGCTCTTGAAGAGGCCCGTTGTTAATACCAAGTTGCGGGTTGAAGTCAATAGCTCCACCGCCAAAGACAAGTTCCTGAGTAGAAGATTTCGTCTTGCCGACCTGGGCTTTATTGGCAAATGCAAAACCATCTTTATCAATGTCAATAAGATTGCGGAATGATTCGTTATCCAAGAACTTTTTATAGAAGAAATTAATCTTGTTATAATAGTTAAGATATCGCTTTTCAACTTTTCGGCTACCTGTATTATAAACTTCGTCATCATCATTGTTATCTTCGTAAGGTGTACCTACAAAGGCGGCAAGGCGGGACCACATTATTGGGTAGGCATCTTCATTATGAAACTTACTATTATGTTCAGCCAGATAACTGTAATTATCAACTTTATAAGCATTCTTGACATCCCTTCGACTATAACAATAAAGGACTTTTTTAACCATGCCGAGGTTGAATCCTTCAATGGGCTCTGGAGCAAAGGGGTCACCTTGATATTCTAAAAGATCCGCAACGGATTTTCTGTAAACTAATGTTGGGCGGTCATATGACAATAACAGCTGTGGTTTCTTGTTGAAGTCGTCCCAATCTATTTTAAGAGTAAAACGGTCGTATTGCCAACAATCTGAGCGCTTTACTCCTCTCTCGTCAATAATCCATATCTGATTATCCTTCGTGATGGGATTTGTATAAACCGGCATCCCTTTAGACTTAAAATAGTGGTTAATAATCCCGTTGTACCAACGTTTTGCGAAGTAATAATTCTTATGGTCGGAAAAGTTGACCGGCAGCGAAATCATTCCATCATGCTCCTCAGTGAACGAAGTATATACTGACTCGTTATTTTTCAGCCCTAGAAATATGTTTTCGAGTCCAACAGGGCGATTAAGAAGTGTTATTCTCTTCAGATGCAGGCCCTTTACATCTTCTTTCGAGAACCAGCAAGTTACAGGGTCTGAGGGAAAACAGAAAGGTATGGTGTTTAGAAAAAGTTTTTCTGTCGGCTTTGTCTGGGTATAAGTATTGCTGTAGGGGAATGCCATGGTTTCGACTATTTACTTGATTAAAAAAGACTTGATCGCTGAATATCGACTCCTGGTCCAAGCACCGCACGAAGAGTCTCCATGTCTGAGGTCCCTCGTTCGAACGCGAACCAGATGAATGGCTCGTTATTGGAATGGTACATTTTTCCGAGGTATTCTTCGAAATGAGCATCTACAAATGTCTGAAGGTCTTCCGATGGCGTGACTTTGTAGAAGTCATATTTTGAATTTATCACGTTGATGAAATCTTCGCGGAACATGCTCTGAATACGCTTCTTTGTCGCCTCATTGTCAACGTTGTTGACATATGATGCAAGGACGAAAAGGAAGTTTATGTTGTACGCCTGAAGAAGCAAGGTGTCACGGTCAAAGAGGCGATTCTCGAAATGGCTATTCTTAGGCATGTCCTGACGATGTTTTTCCAGTCTTGCTTCAGAATAGCTGGCGTGACCGTCGCGCAGGTCCTCGTCGCGAATGTAGCCTCTTATGAAAAAATTTGGTGTGAGGTTATATCCTTCTGTCATCGGGTCACGGTATCTGACTCCTTCTACAGTCTTCTCATCATCGGAGCTCCGATTGTTTTTCGGTGTGTTGAAAATATTGATATTAAACTGGATGATGTTCTTCGCATAGGTGAACTGTTTATAGAGAGATTTCTCTTCAAGCAGCGATCCGTATGAGTAGTATTTACTGTCTCCGATGTAGTAAATCTGGCTGCTGTCAATCAATGAGTCACCTTTGAAGATATGGTCTATCTGCTTTCCGTCCTTGTTTTCCTTAAGGTTTCTAAATATATCCTGTCCAATCAGATGGTCAACCATATCTTCAAATATGAGGTTGAATGAGCTTGCCAGCAATGCTTCGTTTCGGGTCTTGCCAGACTTGATATGTTCGGATTTGTCAAAGAATGCGTACAGAAGCTTCCAGAGCTGGACCAGCTCTTCTTTGAAGTATTTCTTACGGATGGAATGGAGAAATCTCGTTCCTCTGCAAGAATCTATCATCGCCTCGATTTTTGATGGTTTTATAAGGTCGTAATTGAAGAGAGGCTTTATAGGGAAAAAGTATTTCTTCTTCAAATAATTTAGGACGGAATAAAAGAGGACAACGAGCTCCTCATCGTAATTTATCGCTTTGCTCCTGTTCAGAAACTCTATGTAATATGGATTGCCGTTCTGGATTATAGGCTGGACTTTGCTGATAGTCTTGCTCCAGTGGATTTTGTTGTTTCCGGTGGAGTTGACTATTGTCATGTAAGTAAAGAGGTTTGAGTGCTCTTTATGAAAGTTCAGCATGGCAAGAATGATGTCTATCAGTGTCTGACTGTTGTTTCCCTTATGCGAGTCGATTCCTTGTATAAATGTACGGTGGATAATGCGGCTACCAGGGTGGGAATGATAGTAATTGTCAATGGCGCGATAAATCCACGCCGACAATTCAAATATTACCCTGTCAAGACCTTCAGTTTTAAGCGGATTGTTCTCTTCGGAAATGTCAATGATATCAGCAATGTCGTATTTGCCGAGGGCAACTTCATGTCTTCCAGTTTCGTCATCAATTGCGCCACTGCCTTCGAAGAGAAAAACTTTTGGCAAGATGAATATGGAATCTTCTATAGTTGGAGAATAGACATATCCGACATACGGCAGAATACTGTCGGTCCCGTCACTGCCTGTGAAGGCGTATGACGAGAGTCCGAAACTGTCAAGCAGCTCGGGACTATATGGCTGGTCTTCAAATAGAATTTTCATCCTGCATTATTCGTTTATCGCTGTTCCTTCCACTCCAAGATATTCCATAAACCCCTGAAGAATAGCTCTTGTTTCCTCATTGTCAGGGAACAAGCTGGTGAAGGTGAATTCTTCATCTTCCTTGTTTCTGTTCTTAAAGAAACTACCTGCCTTCTCATATTCCTTGCAGACCTCGCTCCAGAGGTAGAACATGACCTTGCTCTTGAATTCTTCCACTTCGACATCGTGCTTGATGAAGAAGTTGCCCATCTGCTTATCTTCAGAATCAGAAAGCTTGTGGATGCGCTTGTTGACTTCTTCTAGGAACTTTGACCATTGGTACTCCTTGTCGCCAATCTTGATTTTAAACTGAGAATCCGGACAGTGAAGGTCGATAGGCACATATTCCCAATCCCAGCGTCTCTTGAATGCACTGTCCATAGGGAAGAGAGACTGGTCGGAGGTGTTCATGGTAGCGTAAATAATCAAGTTCGGCGGCAGGCACAATTTTCCGTCCTTTATTCCGGCATGACCGCTTCCAAGTCTGCTTTCTATATATTCGGTAAGGTCATTATCTACCTTTATCGGATACTGAGACATCCCGGAGTCCTTATCTCTGTCAAGAAGCTGAAATATGTCACCGAAGATTTGTGCACAGTTGCCTCTGTTGATTTCCTCTATGACAAGATATACTGGCTTACCGATATTTTCCCATGCAGCGATATATGCTTTAGTGAATACCTGCGGTGTGAATGCATATTCAATGTTTCCGTCGTCCATTGCAGGTTTATAACATCCTACAAATGATGCATAATCGTAGTCTGGGTAGAATGTCGTTCTGAAAACAATATTTTTTCGCTTTTCTGTGTTTTGGCCTTGCTCTTTGAGGAACTCCCCATAACTCATAATTCCTGTTTGCCAGTGACATCCGCTTCCTTTGGTGATGGAATCCTCATTATAACTAGGATTGTCATTCAGAGCACTTACAATCTTATTGAACACGTCTTCTGAAGAAACCTCAAAGAAAGAATTGATTTCATATCCGGAGCACTCTGAAATGTACTTCATCAATTTAGGATGAGTCAGAGCTATAATATTGGTTTTTCCGCCTTTGTAGTTAGAGTTCCCACTATTTTTCTTGTCTTGATATTCTTGATATGCAATCTCTCTTTCTTCAGTGCTAAGGCCAGCAAATCCTTCGTCATTGTATGTTTCCGTCAATCCTTTTACCTTAAATGATTTTCCACTTCCTGGTGCTCCATAAAATATCTTCTGCAGAGATGTTGTGCTTTTTGAAGTTGAGACCGTAGCTCGGCTGGTATATAGGATTTTGTCTGATTCCTCATTAAGAATATTTGCATAATTTGGATTTTCTCCAAAAAAGTCCCAAAGTGTAGCAATATACGACTGAGATGCATTAACTAAATTTGCAATAGAAAGAATTGCAGAGACGAGTGCATCGCCTCTATCAAGTGTCTTTCCACCAGTATTTGAATTCCCTCCGTTCCACCAAAGAGGTTCAAGTGCAAATTTAAGAAGATACTCTTTATCTTGATCTGACAAATCTGTCTGATCATTCACGGCCAGCCGTATACGTTCTGCGTTTGATTGCTTCAGTGCCTCTTTATCAACTATTTCATTGATTAGTTTTTTGTATTGATAGAAAGGAGCATGAAGAGGCGCAAGTATGGCAGCTATATAGAACCAGTTGTTGCTTAAAAATATATGCTGACCATTTCTATTTGTTATGCATGACGCACTGTTTCCATATTCCACAGTGTCCCTATTGATTTGTTTAACTGCAGAAATAAATGAAGCTGGTAAGGAGCAATCCAATACATTGAATTTCTCAATTTTTTCACTAATAGGCTTAATAAGTTCATTTAGATTCGGTAACATATTTCAACAACTGATTATTAATTTCTTTTGCTATTGTTTTAACGACTGGAACAGCTACGCTATTACCAAACTGATGGTAGGCTTCTTTGTTTGAAACAACTATCTTCATTTCTGGAATATCCTTCTTATTGTTTTGGTTATTTGACGCATTTTCGTCTTCCCATCCTGCCCCAATAATCTTGTATCCTTGGAGTCGGCCAGCCTCAACCGGAGTAAGACGGCGAGGATTTTTACCCAGCGCCGACTGGTCAATTAAAATTTCACTTCCGTCTTTCCAATATCGAGCAGATATCGTACTACAATAGACACTATCTCCTGTAAATAAAGAATAACCAAAACCTTTACCGTTTTCCCTATTCTTTTTCTTTCTTTCTTGATGTCCTATCCACATTCTGTCGCTTATTGTTATCTTTTCAGGAAGCATCTCAGTAGGCTCAAATATGTCGCTGACCTTAGTTGCAATGCATTTATCCAAATCTTTTTTATCGAATATGACATTTAATTTAGAATCTAAACCTAGAGGAAATTTGAACTCATCGACAGGAATTTGATTCTTATCCCAGCAAACAAAAAATAATCTTTCCCTATTTTGCGGAACTCCGAAATATTTTGCATTCAATACTTCAGTTCGGACTTCATATTGCAAATCTGCTTGTAGTACATGCAAGAGTGTTTTTAATGTTTCACCTTTCATGTGACTTTTAAGACCTTTAACATTTTCCAATAATAAGACTTTCGGCTTACGACCGTGGATGATTTTGTGATGCACTATGTTTGCAATATTGAAGAACAATGTTCCTCTCGTGTCCTCAAAACCTTTTCTAAGCCCAGCAATTGAAAATGCCTGACATGGGAACCCTCCGCATAAGACGTCAAAATCTGGAATTTCATCAGGATTAGCATCATTTATGTCGCAATTAAAATACGGCATATTTCCATCTTCATCCTTAATGAATAAGTTAGGAGAAATTTCTTTAAAATTTTCTTCATATGTAATGCGAGCATTCTTATCCCATTCGCTGGCAAAAACGCATTTTGCACCGATACTTTCTAACGCATAATGAAAACCACCTATGCCGGCAAATAAGTCTATGAAGGTATATTTTTTCTTTCCCATTCCATCTTTAGCAATGTCTAAAACTTCGTTTATCAATTCATTATCATCTTTCAGCACGGTAGCGACTTGGTCTGCAAGCCATAATTTCAGCAACTCAGATTCGTCTGTTCCGAGCACATCGGCCAATACTTTTATCTGTTCCCGCTTAATGGGTCTCTCTCCACGTTCAATCCTGCTGAACATGGGTATATCAATGGACAGCGCTGCTGCAATCTCCCGTTGCGGCAGTTTCTTCTCTTCTCTTAAAGAACGAATCTTGTCTGCGAATAACATGCTTGCTTACAATCCCCTTGCTTTGGATTTGTCTAATTTTGACAAAATTAGCAATTTCTTGATTTTATGTCAAAAGTAAATTAGAAGAATTATCAACAAAGCAAGGATAAAGCCTTGTTATAGACCTCATTCTCGCATTTTGGTAATAATAAAACTTTATATTTTTCTATATTTCCCGTGCATATAGCTCTCAATTCTACCTTCTTCGCACCACTTCTTGACAGTTCTGTCTATTGACTTGGCGTTGAGTCCGAGCTGCTCCGCTATGTCGCAGTAAGTCTTCCTGTCAAATTCACCAGGCAGAGCTTCAAAGAATTTATTATGCAGCTGGTTGCGCTGCTCTTTCACTGCTGTCTTTGGGAGCGGTGTGGAATTGGCGAGCTGGCGGAATACGTGAGCATCGTGCTGTATGAGGACTTCAACTATAATCTTGGCGGTGGAATAGTCTTGGTCGAGACACTGAAGATCTCCACTGAAATCTGCGTCTTCCATCATGCGGAGTGTGGAGAGACACATGGCTATCCTGAAGAGAATGACGCCCAGGCGTCTGACGGTGGCAATAAAGTCTTCTCCGCAGGTGGCAGCATATTCCAGCTGCCAGCGGGTGAAGGTGTTATTGAAGTCTTCTTCCTGCTCGGCTGTGAAATAGAATGTCGTGTCAGCGGCAGAGCTGAGGATATCATGGAAGTCTTTGTATTCTTTTCCTTTTTTCTGGAAGTATTCTTCAAGAGTCCCGTCGCTGGAGTTTGCAAATACGTTGTTCCATACGAGCTTGGTGTCGAGGATGTAGAATGCGAAGCGCGAGAAGAGTCCATTTTCCGCATCTGTGATGAGGTTGAGTATCTGGCGCGGTGTTCCGGTCAGAAGCACTGAGAGGCGCGGCTGCTTGATATTGACGTATTCTCTGTCTTTTCGTCTGATGTAGGAAATGGTTTCGTGATGGAATGCCTTGCGGAAACCATCCGAGTAGTTGCCGTAGTCGGAGCCGAAGGTGTTGGCGAGGGTACCGCCTTCGGTCTCGAACATGAGCCCCTGGCCGCCGTTGTCATTTAACACCTGATACACTGCGGTGGCCGAGGAGTTGGCCGGTATGAAGAGCATTCGCATGGGTGGTTCTTCCGGTTTTTCCATGCTGACTTTCTTCTTTCCGGCTGCGTTGTATTCTGCGAGATCCTGTTTGTATTTCATCGTTTCAGCCTCGTTGATTTCACGGAGACGGTCATGGATAGGTTCGACAAGATAGCGGCAGAGGTTTAGTCGGCCTTTACCTGCGGATGCGCGGGCGGTTACGAATAGGAAGAGATTGGGATAGACTGTCCTGCGGTCATATACGCCTTTGATATGAGGCATGCATGCGGACAGGACGGTGAGTGAACCGAGAATAAGAATGTCTATATCGGCTTCGGAGTTCCCTATACTGACGATATCCTTGAGAAAATCGGGAAGGTTGTCTGCGATAGTCCGGGAGAAAGTGGGAAGTTCCTCGTGGCCGATATCTGCATTTTCGGCACTTTCTGCAATTTTCGCAGTATGTGGTTCTGCAGACTTTGCAGATATTGCGGATTTGGTGACTATGGATATACCGGAGTCCTTGGCTTTCTGGAAAAAGGTCTTGATGGTGATTCCACTGCCGTGGGCTTTGAGGCATTTGTCGTACTGGCTGTCCGTCTCTGCCTGACTGTATTCGGGGTTGAATCGGCTGATGCGATGGAAGTAGTCACGGCCGCTTTCTCCAAGTTCTTCGGAGAGGGCGAAACCGAGGTCTCTCCAGTTTTCGTATCCAGCAGTGATGTCTGTACCGGTGGCTTCGATGCGGGTGGTGACTGTCTCGATATCTTCGATCGTCCTATCCCGCGGGATTGAAGGTGCTGTAATTGTTTCTTGCTGAAGGTTTGGCTGCTGCAGCCATTCTTCTATTATAAATTTCTTTTTTGCCATTTTTACATGTAATTTTTGTTTATGAATGCATACGGGTCATACGGAAGGAAGCAGGCTCTGGAAATGTCCTTGCCTGATTGGTCTATCTTCTGCCCGTATATGCGTGAAATGTAGCTGACAACTGCCTGGAAGAACAATTGTCGAGGTGTGGTTGAGTCCGGAATCTCGATTACCCATTTGAGGCCATCTCCAGAGGGACTTCTGAACAATAGGACTGTGTCTAAATATTCGTCCTTGATGAGAGATGCGAAAAGGGCTTCTACATCGTCGATATGGTCGAAGTCCAGACAGATTAGATGCGAGTCGGTGACAAGCTTGTCATTACTTCTGATGCTGAATTCTCCACAGAAGGTGGCATAGTTGAAGTTGGCGGCTTTGTAGAGTTTCGCCTTCTTCTTGTCTTCGATGCTGCGGAGCTTCAGGGTCTGTTCCTTGGCGAAGGGTCCGACTATGTAGTTGTATGCGTCAAGGAGGGTTATGCTCTTGTGTGGCCGAGTGTTCGTGATTTGCGCTTTGAAGAATGAGAAGCGTGGACCTTTGTCTATGCGGGCGAACGGTGCTGTATCGTATTGGCCGATGCCTTCAAGATTGAGGTGCATTTCTCTGTTGAGCGTGTCAAGGAGTTCCTGCCCCGTCTGCTTGTAGTAGAGCGCCGCGAAGTCAAGCGCGTCACCGTCTGGGATGGCTCCGTACTGGTCTTTATGATAGGCCGTTTCTTCCGAAAGCTGCCCTTCGGGGTTGTTTCTCTGATACCAGATATGAAGAGTGCGTGCTCCTGCAGCAAAGGGGTTGCGGCAGATGCCGCAGTCCCTTCCTGTGATTCTGATTACGGTCTCTCCGGGGTAGGACTGCCTGAGGATGTGGGCATAGATGTCCACTCCCCAGTGGGTCTTCCGAAGGACGGTTGCTCTGTCAATGCTTCCCATAACGCGAACGGATTTTGTACATTACATAGTTGTCGCGGAGGATTTTCTCTATGTCCTGTCGGAGATAGTAGAGTTTGTGTCCTATGCGAGTGAAAGGAATGGTGCCGTTAGTCCTGAGCGTCTGCAGAGTCCGCGGACTAATTTTGAGCTTCATCATGACTTCCTGTCCGTCAATCCAGTCTTCGAGGAATGCCTGGTCGGCAAGTGTCTCTATCTGTTTGTCGGTGAGGTCTTCCAGAGAGATGGTGCCTCGTTTGAGGAGCTCTTTCTGGATGAAAGAAAGTTTGCGGAGTACGGCTCCGAGTTCGTCTTTGCTGTCGGACGCGATGGCTATTATCACGTTTCCGATTGTAGTCACTTCACTCATTTGCCTATCCTCCTGTTGTTTATGAAGTCAATGGCGCCGGATTCTATTTCGGCTTCGGTCATCTGACGTCCCTGTTTGATCCATGCTTCGATTTCCGAGCGTTTGAAGATCAGTTTCTTTCCGGTCTTGTAGTAGGGAATCTGCCCGTTCCGCACCCACTTATATACCGTGGTGGCTGCTGGGTGTTCGGGATGGAATTGCTGGAGCCTTTTGAGGTCCATCATTTCATCGGGGTAGGCTTTCGGGGCCGTGTTTCTTGTTTCGAGAAGAGATTCGAGTTTTGTTACCTTCTCGATGAGATACGACAATGCGTCCGGCATGTCGTTGAATGAAATTTGTTTAAAAACTTCTGCCATATTGCATATTGTTTCGGCATTGGACTCTCAGTGTGCCAATAACGTGAAAGCCGCAATCCGACTATCGGACTGCGGCTACAAATCAATATGGGGCATTTAGGGCGACTGATACTCCCAGTATATCTAAATTTCAGTAATTATACTCCCATTTTGGGGCATCGCTGATTATCAATCATTTACGCAGAGGAATTTATTGTAATCTTCTTTTACTTCTTCTATGTGCTGCTGTGAAGTATAGCGGATAGGGTCTTCTTTTGATTCTGGTTTGAGGATATTTAAATTGCCCTTGATTGTCCTTATGGATGTACCGTTGAGGGCTTCGCTTATGTGTTTGAAGATTGCCTCGCTGTTCATGTTATGAGTATTCTTCAAGTGGCGAGGATAACCAAGAAAATCAAGCATTGCTGCAATGTATGGGACACCCATGGCAGTGAAATGAGTGATGAAAAGACTGCGTTGCGTGTTAGGGAGGGCTTTAATGTTTTTAAGTTCCAAGAATCCAAAAGGTTTCGTAATGTTGACAAAAATCTGAGCCACGTCAGGCATTCTCTCGGTTTCAATATCCAAGTCTAATTCCGGCTGTGGTTCAGGTTCAATGCGTCTGATTTCTTTTATAAAGGCTTCGGCAGGGGCAGCCATTTGCAGGTATTGGTTGAAAATAATGTCAAGTGTCACCAGTTTGTCATCTGGAATCATAGAGGGAAAATGGCTTTGGAATTCCATTATGTACCAGATTAACGATACTTTGACATAGTTCAGTATGTATGCCTTTTCAGCCGAATATTTATTGAAACGTTGTCCTTGTAGAAGTGATAGTTCAAACCCGTTGTCGTCTATAGCCTTCTGGATATATGTTATTTTTCCCTTGAACTCTCTCTTAATATTCATCAGCTTATAGAGGACACGCTCCGCGGTAGGTCTTGTCCCCAGTTGTTCAAGCGTTATATTCATTGATTGAATCATGCTATTGTCAATAAGCCGTTTTGCAAGACTGACTTTTGTAGAGACCTTGGGATAGTTGAATATCAGTTCAAGACAGCGTGGAAATGTCTCCTTTATTTCCTGTGTTTCGTATAGGATGTTTGTACAGCTGTCTTCGCTTATGTTATTCGGAATCAGCCTTTCATTTAAGATGTTTTTGATGATGTCATCCATTTTCAGTCCTCCTTGATTTTTATTATTTCCGCTGCGGCTTTTTTCTTTTCGTTGACGATGTCTGCGTAGATCTGGGTGGTGCTGACGTTTTTGTGTGTGAGCATGTGGCTGACGGTGTATATGTCGGCTCCTCCGGCTATCATAAGGGTAGCGTATGTGTGGCGGAAGCAGTGGAAGGTGATGTATTTGTCGATTCCTGCGTCTCGTAGCCATTCCTTCAGACGGCTGTTGACGAGCTGGCGGGTGAGGCCTTTGAATATAATTCCATCAGAGGGTTCTCCGCATAGCTTGAGTGCCTGGTCACTGATGGGGATGGTGGCTTCGGTGTCAGTTTTCTCGGTGCGGATGCGTACGCATTTTCCTCCGGATGGATAGTCTTCTATGTGCTTCCATTCGAGCTGGAGGATGTCGCTCAGGCGAAGTCCGGTGAGGCAGGAGAAGAGTGATGCGTTCTTGAGTACAGGATAGAGGCAGTCTGTCTTGGCGAGGTAATTGAGTTCTTCCATCGTGAGGAATTCTCGTTTTGTCTCTTTGACTTCTATCTTTTCCAGGTAGTCGTTGATGTTTTCTTTCAGGTAGCCTTCTTTATAGGCGATGGCGAGGAATGCGCGGAAGGTACTCCAATAGCCCGCTGCGGAGTTCTGGGAGAGTTTGAGGGTCTTGCTTTTCCGGCGTCTGGCAGTGAGCAGGTATTCTCTGAATTTGTTGCATAGGTCCACTGTCATCTCTTCGAAGGAGCAGCTACCTTTGACGAAGTCGTTGAAATGTTCATAGACTATTCTCCATTTGTGGTCTTTATCGAGGAGTTTGGAGTAGAAGTATTTGAGTACGTCCATCTGGCCTTTGGTCTTGTCGAGGAAGTCGAATTTCTCGTTTATGAGTGCTATTTCCCGCTGGGCGCGTATGGCTTCGGCCTGTTTCATTTTGGTGGCGTTGTTTCTCCTGTCGGCGGCGGTACGTGGACTTTTCATGAGGTATATGCCGAGGTACTCGCGCCTTTTCATTTCCATGGTGCATGGGTCGCGGATGGCCGGATAGAAATCAAGATAGAGGGCTATTTTGCCGCTCGGATATTCTCTTTTGCGTAGTGTTACCTTTGTTGCTTTCATAGTTCCGCCTGTATTTTTGACAATCTGTATTTTAATATCTTGCTTATTTCTTCTCTCTGGAAATATACAAAGTTACCTTTTTTTATTTTCTGCGGCCCGGTCTCTTTGAAAATCGACTGCAGATGGGTGCGAGAGAGTCTGTATGTTTCCATTATTTCTTGCATGGAGATATATTTCTTTGGGTCTATGGTGTTGCCTCTGGATTCGTCCCAGTGCTTCTTGGAGACGTATGTGATGCCGTTCTTGCGTCTTCGCGGTATCTTGTGGGCTGAGCAATAGTCGCAGATGGATTCGGTGCGCATTCCGGTGTCGCTGCGCAGCTGGTCGAATGTGTACCATTCTTTTATGTAGCTATAGTCCTGGCTGCTGAAGATTCTTTCCATCTCGTCCTTGTCGTAGAAGGCTTTGCAGCCTATGACTTTGACAGTGGGTTTATGTTTCTTGATGGTGGAGTAGAACCAGCTGTGGGTGACCTGGTATTTTTCCATGACCTGCTCCCGAGTCATCCAGCTGCTTAGGATTTCATCTGTGGTGGCTGTGGTTGCGGTGATGAGGTTGACGTTGGCGAGTCCGGCTTTTTCCAGGTCTTCTCTGGAGATGCGGACTGTCCTTCCGGTGTAGCGCATCAATGGAATGTTGTAGGCTCGGATGATTTTGTAGAGGGTGTTCCGCGAGATTTGCATGAGACGGGCTGCATCGGATAGGGTGAGGTAGTTCTTGTCGAGCAGTGCGAGGCGCTGGGTCTCCCTGACTTCAATCGTGGTGTGATGGAGACGTTCGTCTCTTTTCCTGTGCTTGTCTAGCAATTTGGCGCATCTGTCGGAACAGCATGCGGTGGTGGAAGTGTATGCGAGAAATTCTTTTCCGCATTGTGCACAGATCTTCCGGTAGGTTTTTCGTTCGGGCTGCATAATGAATTCGTTAGGCAGCATTGACTCTTTTTCTTTTTCTTTTTCTTGTTCATGTTTGTTCAAGATTGTTCACTGTTGTTCAATGTGTGGACTTTCTCGGCATGATGAACGGTTTGCACGTTTTTTTGTACCGCCTGTGGTACAAATGCGGTACAAATCATGGCAAAAAAGGGTCGAAATGCATTAAAATTTCACAAAAGGTTAAGCAATACTTCCGAACCTAATGCATTGATATTTAATACATTTTAATAGTTTATCGGTATTTGTTGATAATCGGCTACTTTCCGATACAGAAATTCTTGAAGATGTTGCCGAGGATTTCATCGGTGGAGATTTCGCCGACGATTGAACCGAGGTGGTAGAGGGCTTCGCGGATGTCCTGAGAGAGGAGGTCGGACGGGAGTCCGGTCCGTAGACCGTCGCTGACCCGGTTAAGGGCGGCATGCGCATTGGTCAGGGCGTCAATGTGTCTGGCATTGGTCACTATAGTGTCTTCAGCCGAGACCGAATATTCCGCACTGACGTCAGTCAGGGCATTACGGAGAAGGTCGAGGCCCTCCCCTGTTTTGGCGGATATGCATACGACCGGGACATTGCGGAACCCATGTTCGAGGCATTCTGATTCGATCCGCGACATGGCATCCGCGAATATTGACGGGGTACCTCCAACACCCCCTGACGCTACCCCAGTAGTACCGACAGATGCCACTCGGGAATCACCACCGGCAACATCAGCCCGCGCCGGCGCCGCCCCCTGCAAATCAATCTTATTGAGCACGAAAATCACCTTCTGCCGCGAAGCATCCAGCCGCCCCATCACATCGCCGACACCACCGGGCACCCCTCCCCGACCGGCATCCGACATCACCATCACCACAGCCGCCTCCTCCAGCTTCCTGAAAGTCCTCTCGATCCCGATACGCTCCACCGCCTCATCGGTCTGCCGGATCCCTGCCGTATCAATGAACCGGAACATAAGTCCCCCAACATTCATCGTCTCCTCCACCGTATCCCGCGTAGTACCTTGAATATCAGACACTATCGCCCTCTCCTCCCCCAGAAGCACATTAAGCAGGGAACTCTTGCCGGTGTTGGTCTCCCCCACTATCGCGACCGGAATCCCGTTCTTAAGCACATTTCCCAGCCGGAACGACGAAATCAGCCTTCCGATATGCGCAGTCACCTCATTCACAAGAGCATCCAGTTCGGACCTGTCGGCAAACTCCACTTCCTCCTCGCCGAAATCCAGCTCCAATTCCATCAGAGACACGATATTCAACAGCTTCCCCCTCATCTGCCTCAACTCTTTCGAGAAACCGCCCTTCAGCTGACTCAAAGCCATATGATGGGCTGCCGCGCTCCTCGCGGCAATGAGGTCGGCCACAGCTTCAGCCTGAGCCAGATCCATCTTGCCGTTCAGGTATGCCCGTCTGGTAAATTCGCCAGGTTCGGCCGGTCTCACACCTGCTTCGACCAGAAGCCCCAGAACATTGTCCACAATATACTTGGAAGCATGACATGAAATCTCAGCCGAATCCTCCCCCGTGTATGAATGCGGAGCCCTGAATACAGACACGAGCACTTCATCAAGCAGCGACCCGTCCTCCGCATAAATCCT
Organism: uncultured Bacteroidales bacterium; assembly: GCA_949300335.1. Classification (GTDB taxonomy): domain Bacteria; phylum Bacteroidota; class Bacteroidia; order Bacteroidales; family UBA932; genus Cryptobacteroides. The sequence continues at coordinate 17,474 of CASGDV010000051.1, forward strand.
CCCGAAACGCACTGAATACCCCGGAGCCATGACAATCTCGCGCCCGGGAGCACACCGCACCAAAGAAGAAACCACGCTCAAAGCCTCTCCCCCGCTCACCCTGATTACAGAAATGGCTCCCGTCCCAGGCGTTGTCGCAGGTGCGCAAATAGTATCTTCATTCAGCAAATACATACAATTCCCTCCTAAAATTGAAGCTCCAGTATGCAGGCAAAGGTACAAATTTTAGATTGCTTATCCGAATATAATCCGAAGACTCCGCCTACTCGCCGGACAATATCGACAAGTGGCAAGAATTTCTTATTATTTTCCAAAAAATTGCTAAATTCGCAACAATTCGGACAACCGCAGATTACATTGCCATTGGCCGGACGGCCAATATAGTCAGAAGACAGACATATTGACCGGAAGGTCACCTGAATCGGGAAAATGGCGAAGGCGGACACTAGAACGGACGATCTATGCATATCGGCGTGGCAGGAAACATAGGAAGCGGGAAAACCACCCTCACAAGGATGTTGGCCGGGCACTACGGCTGGACGCCTAAATACGAGGCAGTGACATACAATCCCTACCTTGACGACTACTACAAGGACATTCCACGGTGGTCGTTCAACCTCGAAGTATATTTTCTGGCGCAGCGGTTCAAGGACATACTGGAAATATCGCAAGCCGGCGGCACCGTCATACAGGACAGGACCATCATGGAAGGCGTACAGATCTTCGTGGCGAACAATTACGAGATGGGGAATCTCTCCGACCGCGACTACACGACCTACATGGATCTGTTCCGTCTGATGATGTCCCTGGTCAAGGCGCCGGATCTGCTGATTTACCTCAAGTCTTCGATCCCGCATCTGGTAGCACAAATCCAGAAAAGAGGCAGGGACTATGAAAAATCCATCAGCATCGAATATCTGACAGGCCTGAACGAAAGGTACGAACAGTGGATAGACTCATATGAAGGTCAGGTGCTCACCATAGACGCAGACCGCCTCGATTTCGAGAACAGGCCTGAAGACTTCGCCCTGATCACCGATCAGATAGACGCCCGGCTTTACGGACTTTTCCCTTCAGACGGATTTCAGGGGAAACAGTGATTCCTGTCATGACCGGAGCTTGAAACGCATTTCCGACAGAGACGCGGAAAATGCGCCCAAAATGTGTGAAAATGAAAAGAAAAGAAAGAATTATCGGCTGCATGCTCGGAGGAGCCGCAGGAGATGCCTTTGGATATATGGCATCCGAACCAGGAAGCAAGCCACAGATAACATGTGCCACGGAAACGGCGCTGCACATAGCCGAAAGTCTGATATCATTCGACGGACACCCGGTGAGATCTGCAGTAGAGACCGCCCACAAGATCATAGTACACATCAAGGACATCCACGGGGAATGGCTCGAAACCGCCCGCAAAAACGGATATCGGCCTCGCTGCGTCTTCACCACGGTGGCGCCTGTGACGCTGTTCGACCATGAAGGCCTCGTGGACGCCATACAGATCGCCACATTCGGAGGACAGATAGCCAAAATATCGCACAGCCTGCCGGACTGCTTCATGTCCGCTACATTGTTCTCCTTCATCATGTACCACCTCGCCGACGAGACGGGAACAGTTTCACGGCAGAGGCTAAAGACCGTCATAAACGAGGGGCAGAAAATCCTGCCGCACTTTCTCGACTACGATCTGGAAAAGACTTACAGCGAAATCTACCCGGAGCAGGTCGCAGGAATACTCAAAAGCATAGACACTGCAGTGAAACTGTCCGAAACGGATATCACCGAAGATGAAGCCTTGGCCGGAATCGGGGACGGGACGACTGCAGGACAGATACTCGCCATCGCCCTTTACTCATGCCTGAAACACCACGGGAAATTCGCGGAGGCAGTCAGCTGCGCTACAAGAATCAGCGGAGACCGGTGCTGTGCAGGTGCCGTGACCGGCAATATCGCTGGCTTGCTCAACGGCAGGAAAAGCATTCCCGAAGAATGGACAGCCGGGATGGATTCACTGGAACGTATTTTGAAAGTTTCCGAAGACCTGTCCACACTCAGTTTTCAAATAGTATGACACCATGGCAGACAACTATCTTGAAGAAAAATACGAACAATTCCTGAAAAGGAAGGATGCCGAACATGAGGCCAAATGCCGGATATGGAAAAAAAGGCTTGAAGCCTACCGGAAAAAGTTCGAAGCGGAAAAAGAAAAAAATTTCAAAAAAATTTAACAAATTTCAATTATTCCGCACTTCTTTTCATACTGCTTACAGATTGTAAGCAATTTTTCATAATGTCGGAATTTGATTAATCCGATATGCCGCCTTAAGTCATTAATTGTTTCATGCACAACAGGCTTAAAGGCGTGTCTGCTATTGTTTTTGTCGTTTCGATTTGTTTATTTTGTAATCAACAAAACCTGAAACAGACAAAAATAAGTCACTTATAAATTTTAAAACTATGGATCATTTTGCCCAGAAGTATGTAGATGATTTCATGGCCGGACTCATAGCCAGAAATCCAGGAGAAAAAGAATTCCATCAGGCAGTAAGGGAAGTGGTGGAAAGCCTTGCCCCATATATTGTGGAGCACCCGTATCTGATGGAAATGAAAGTTTTGGAACGCATTGCAGAGCCTGAGCGTGTCATCATGTTCCGCGTGCCGTGGATCAACGATGAAGGTGAAGTCGAAATCAACCGCGGTTACAGGGTGCAGATGAACAGCGCCATTGGACCTTACAAGGGCGGTATCCGCTTCCATCCGAGCGTTAACCTCAGCATCATGAAGTTCCTCGCTTTCGAACAGACTTTCAAGAACAGCCTTACCACCCTGCCTATGGGCGGAGCAAAGGGCGGCTCGGATTTCAACCCTAAAGGAAAATCGGACAACGAAGTCATGAGATTCTGCCAGAGCTTCATGACCGAACTTCAGAGACATATCGGACAGGACACCGACGTGCCTGCAGGAGACATCGGAGTCGGCGGACGTGAAGTCGGCTTCATGTTCGGACAGTACAAGAGGCTGCGCAACGAATTTACAGGCACTCTCACCGGAAAAGGACTGAACTGGGGAGGAAGCCCTCTCCGTCCGGAGGCTACCGGATACGGCACTTGCTACTTCGCATCAGCCATGCTCGCCACCAAGGGGGACAGCTTCCAGGGCAAGACAGTCTGCATTTCCGGTTCCGGCAACGTGGCACAGTATGCCGCCGAAAAGGCTCTCCAGCTCGGGGCGAAGGTAGTGACACTCTCTGACTCGAACGGGTATATCTACGATCCGGACGGCATCGACAGGGAAAAGCTCGACTATGTGATGGAGTTGAAAAATGTCATCAGGGGCCGTATCAGAGAGTATGCAGCAAAATATCCGAATGCACAGTATCACGAGAATCAGCGGCCATGGGGAGAGAAATGCGACATAGCCATGCCTTGCGCTACGCAGAACGAGCTCAACGGCGAAGAAGCCAAGACTCTGGTAGCGAACGGATGCATCTGCGTGGCAGAGGGCGCGAACATGCCGTCTACTCCGGAAGCCATCGAGGTATTCCAGAACGCGAAGATACTTTACTCTCCTGGAAAGGCTTCCAATGCCGGCGGAGTGGCTACTTCAGGTCTGGAAATGACGCAGAATTCCATCAGACTCAAATGGACTCCTGAAGAAGTGGATGAAAAGCTCCACAGAATCATGGAAGACATCCATGCCGCCTGCGTCAAGTACGGAACCGAACCAGACGGCTACGTGAACTATGTGAAAGGCGCGAACATCGCCGGATTCATCAAGGTAGCCGACGCCATGATGTCGCAGGGAGTCATTTAGGAAACTCTCATTTCGTTGAAAAGAGGACCCGGAAGAAGGACTTTCTCGAAATTCCTTCTCTTGGGTCGCTTTTTTTCGTATATTTGCTAGGAGTCGGACAAATGAAGAATTGGCGAAGCCACAAAATATGCAAGCGATGAAAAAAGGCAGGATCATAGCCATAGCATCAGCGGTGACAGTCATCGTGTTGGCGTTTTTCGTGTTTTTCAGGTTTTATTTCGTATTCGGAGAGGGGGTCAAGGCCGGAGAACTGAATTTCGTGGTCTACAAGGGCTACATTTTCAAGACATACGAAGGGAAAGTCATCCAGGCAGGGTTCAACTCGAAATCGAAGACGGCTACCGCGATACAGTCCTATGAGTTCGAATTTTCCATCACGGATCCCGAAGTGGCCGATTCGCTTATGAGATGCAGCGGCAAGACCGTAGAACTGCACTATAAGGAATATCTTGGCAGCCTGCCATGGAGAGGACAGCAGAAATACATAGTCGACAGGATTCTGGCTGTCCGCTAACAAGACCGGTATATGACTGAGAAAGAGAAAATGCTCGCCGGAGAACTGTACGATGCTACGGATCCGGCGCTGTTGCTCGAACTTGCCAGAGGAAGAGAGCTCGTACACAGATACAACATGCTCGATCCGTCCGACGAGACAGGCAGACGCGCGCTGCTGAAAGAGCTCCTCGGAAAGACCGGGGAAAACTTCACGTTCATCCAGCCGTTCTACTGCGACTACGGGACAAACATCGAGATAGGCGAGAATTTTTTCGCCAACTACTGCTTCACCGTGCTCGATGAAGCCAAAGTCAGAATAGGAGATAATGTCTTCATCGCCCCGAATGTCAGCATATACACTGCCGGACACCCTATTGACCCTGCAGAAAGAAATACATGCGCAGAATATGCGAAGCCTGTGACCATCGGGAACAATGTATGGATCGGAGGCAGCGTCACCATTATTCCTGGTGTCACCGTAGGTGACAATGTGACTATCGGAGCAGGCAGTGTCGTCGTAAAGGATATCCCATCAGACTGCGTAGCGGCAGGAAATCCATGCCGTGTAATCAGAAAACTCTGAAAAAACGCAAAAAATCGAAAAATTTTTCCGAAAAAGTTTGGAGATATCAAAAAAAGCAGTACCTTTGCACCCGAGTTGATCGAAAGGTTAATCCAAAACCTTCACAGCTTATTGGTTATTAGTTTTAGTGTTATTAATTATGTGGTTAGTATGAGGGTCCGCACGTGATGTGCCGACGCTCATTTTTTTATCCTTGCCCCATGCTAATACTACAATAAATGTATATACGTGTTATGTTGACACAATTTGCGTAACTACAATTTATGTATTATATTTGTGTCGGGATCAAAATAGAGCATTATGGAGACTCCGTTTATATTTGGAAAGATTGCTACAGACAAGAATTTTACCGACCGTGATAAGGAAACCGCCGAGCTGGTTCAAAACTTCAAGTCGTTAATCAACACTATTATTATCTCTCCTCGCCGCTGGGGTAAAAGTTCTCTTGTAAATAAGGCCGCAAAATTGGCAATGGCGCAGGATAGCAACCTCCGGATCTGCCATATCGACCTTTTCAATGTACGCAGCGAAGAACATTTCTATTCGTTACTCGCCCGGAAGGTTATTGCCGCCACTTCCACAAAATGGGAGGAGGCTATCGAAAGTGCGAAAAACTTCTTTTCGCATCTTATTCCCAAGATTTCAATCGGGACAGACCCGGCCAATGAGATTTCTATCGACTTTGATTGGGAGGAAGTTAAGCGTAACCCCGATGAAGTGCTCGATCTTGCCGAAAAGATAGCCAAGAAGAAAGGCCTGAAAATCGTAATTTGCGTAGATGAGTTCCAAAATATCGCTGAATTTACCGAACCGGACTATTTTCAGAAAAAGTTGCGTTCACATTGGCAGCTGCACCAGAATGTGGCCTATTGTCTTTATGGCAGCAAGCGCCACATGATGATGGGAGTGTTTACCGACTCATCCAAACCATTCTACAAGTTCGGCAATCTGATGTTTCTCAATAAGATTGCGACGCCTTGCCTCGTGGAGTTTTTTAAGAACCGTTTCACTGATAGCGGAAAGAAAATCAGCGATGAAGCAAGCCACTTGATTGCAAAACTCGTAGATAATCATCCATACTACGCACAGCAGTTGGCACAGCTGTCATGGCTCAGAACAAATGATATATGTACCGTTGAGATCGTGCGCGAGGCACACACAGCATTGGTAGAGCAGTTAAGCCTGTTGTTTGTAACAATTACTGAAACATTGACCACACAGCAACTTAACTATCTCAAGGCTCTTATTGCCGGCGAAAAAGCCATTAGTTCGACTGAAGTGATGCATCGCTATCGAATCTCTTCAACGACTTCAATATTCCGTTCAAAAGCAGCACTTGTCAAAAATGATATCCTAGATAACAAGGCTGGTGAAATCTCGTTTCAGGACCCTATCTATGCCTATTGGTTAAAGACAGAGTACTTCGCGAAATAATAAATTATACCTGCAAAAATGGATTTCAATACCCGGGATTCTGGGTTACCATGCTGTTGTGCATCATCTCGGCATCGGGAATCGGGAACAGCAGCCTGTATTCGGCGATATCACAGACTTCCTGAGCCAGACCGCACCTCTTCAGGAATGCGAAATAAGTGCAGCCATGAATCAGCAATTCGCTGCGCAATGCCTCTATATCCCGCAAAACATCATCTCCAGACAAGGAAATATTCTTGGTCCGCGCCACCATGTCTACATATTGTCTGGCTGACAGCTCGTCGCCGCCCATGAAAAGGCACTCCGCCGCAGAAAGACAGACATCGCTCAAAGTCATATATGGCATCATATCAGGAATAACTATCGAATCCGACGTGCGGGTTCCGAAACCTGGCACCAAAGCGAATATTATCTCCTTACTGTCTGAATTTCCGGACATATCCACGCCCTCAGACCACGAATAGTCCGCCGACGGGTCAAGTTCATAAAAACCGTTGTCGATCACGGCCTCCAGCAAAGGAAGAGCCTCGGCATAATCCCCCTCATACATGAGAATATTGGCCAGAAGGACTCTGGCCACATCCTTGGAGACAAAAAACCGGCTGTTCATGTCCCCGAATGGCTCGTTTTTCTTTTCTTTAAGAATCTCAATGGCGGCCTGCATATTTTCCTTCAGTTCATCGAAAATCACGGACGCCTCTGTGCGCGGCAGCATAAGAGCATCCGATGAAGATTTCCTGTACGGGACAGCATCCCATCCATAGACGAGATTCGAGTAACACATAGCCAGCAACACGTTGCAATAATCCCCGTAAACGCCAAGCAACGAAGCATCGGCTTCCTTCAGGGACAAAATTCTGGAAACAGCCTGATAAAGGCCTGCCCAAGCCTGATATATGCATCCGTTGTCAGGAGTTACGATGTTTTGCACCATACCTGACAACTTATTGCCCGCATAGTATTGCTCGATAAGATTATAATCGGCCAGTCCTTCTGCCATCGACAGAAAAACGGCCGATACTACAGACTCTCCCACACCGCCGAGCAGCGGAGCATCTGCCACCGATACCTGTTTTCCGGACTGCGACAAGGTGACTGAAGCCACGACATTACCGACGTAGTCATACAGCGGTATTTTCTTCGTCTTGTCGTAGAAAGAATCGAGCATCCGGAC
>CASGDV010000052.1 GCA_949300335.1 uncultured Bacteroidales bacterium
CCTTGCATTTATATTGTTGTCTGATGCCTCTCAGGCCGTTCCTGACCACTTTCGGAGACCCACAGAAAAAGCATTTTTTTAACCATATCAGTGATAATCTTTGCAAAGATATTAAAATCAGTGCTTTGCATGGATTTTATCCTACTTTTTGTCAACTAGACCAACTTACCCGTTCGCTTACCCATTGAAAAATCTTCCAATTCAATTTCATCAGAAATCAAATTGGAAGATTCTTCATAAATGGCAGGCAATTAATTAAGGTACGGCGACAATCCTATGGACATTCTGCAACTTTTCCATAAACGATTTATTCCGTTTGGCGGTAAGCATATTATATCTTGCCTGCATCTGTAAAAGTGATTCTGCTGGAATATCCAGTGCCGCCTCGACAAGCAATGCAAGTTCTGTATTTACCTGTCTTTTGCCGTTCAGCACTTCATTGAGCAGAGTGTATGAAATTCCCATTTCTGACGCCAACTGTTTTTGGGATATTTTTCTATACTCCAGTTCATCTTTCAGCACTTCCCCGGGATGTGTCGGCCGGAAAGGCTCAAGATTGTTTGCTATCATATTCGGGTTTATTCCTTTAGTGAAAGTAATCATATCTTTTTTATTTATAATGGTTTGACAATTCCGTTATATTGCAGATTGTTGCTACGCTATGGCCATCCTCAATATATTCTTCAAATTCTATCCTGTACTGGTCATTGACTCTCACAGAGGACAGCCCCATTTTATCTCCTTTTAATTTCTCGTAATTCAATGAGTTTATCCTCATCAAAGACAATGTGTCTGGTAAACTCAATAATATATATCACTCGGACATATTTGTTGATTATCTGTGGTTGGTATCTATGTTTCCTGTCTCTTGTTTTTCCTGTGACATACAGTTCTTTCTGATAATCCTTGTCAAAAAGTATATCCATTTTCCCAGTGTTTCCGCAAAAATAATCATTTTATTAAAATTCACAAAAAAGTGAACATATTTTGATTGCTACTCCATCCTGACTTTGACAACCTAAAAACGCCCTGATTGTAACCATATCATAATCAGTATTTTCTGAAAACTCTACCGGTGACGCGGGTGACGCAAGCCTAAAATGAGTACCTTTATGGCATGTTTGTGCGCAAAAAGAAGAACCGGAGCGGCACAGTCAGTGTGGTTGTCGCGGACAAGAGCAGCGGCAGGTTCAAGGAGTTGAAGACGATAGGCGTGTCGTCCGACCCCGATGAGATAGCCCGGCTTGAGGTCAAGGCGCGTCAATGGATAGACGGATATTCCGGCCAGCTGACGCTTGACTTTGACGAGAGCACGCAGGCGCTCCGTGAAGCGAGGAACACCATTGCCCGCATCGAGAGGACGCTCCAGAACGCTCCGCAGGTTATCCTCGGCCGCATATACGACAGAATCGGGTTCGGGGCAATCGGGGACATTATCCTGCGCCATCGTGTCATCGCGAGGGTATGCCAGCCACGGAGCAAGGTGGCCACAGTGGAGTACCTGAAGTCCTATTTTGACGAGGACGTCCGGCTGCACGACATCTACCGCTACATGGACAGGCTGTACGGCACTCAGCGGGATAAGGTCCAGCAGATAAGCGTGGAGCATACGATGAGGATTCTCGGCGGGCGGATAGGGGTCGTCTTCTACGACGTGACCACACTCTACTTCGAGTCCGCGCCGGATCCCGACGATGAGCTTCGCCAGGCAGGCTTCTCGAAGGACGGCAAGACTGCAGAATCGCAGATAGTCCTCGGACTGCTGGTGAGTGAGGACGGCTACCCGATGTCCTACTCCATCTTCAACGG
>CASGDV010000053.1 GCA_949300335.1 uncultured Bacteroidales bacterium
TTCGGAACGCAGAAGGAGCACTATGGCCTGAAACGCATCAAGGCGAGGACGAAGCAGACCGAGATCCTGTACATCTTCTTCGGCATCCACACGGCGAATGTAGTCCAGCTCGTCCGGCGGGAAGCCGATGAAATTGCCCAGTCAGCCTGATGTTCCACATGTGAAACAGAACCTTTATAGGAGCATTGGCTCCAGTTGTGTCCGAAAATGAAAAAATCGGCCCCGAAACGGAGCCGAAGATATAAAAAGATGAGTCCGATCGGAAAAACCACAGGGACAGTCTGCCGGTTTACTCATGTTGAAGGAATTAAACGACAGTCCCTAGATTACGGAACAAATACGGGAAAGCTGTGCGGAAGTATGGCAAATCCGATGGCGCTCAATTATGCCAACTCGACAGTGGACGGAGACAATCCGTCTGTTGCATATGCAACCGTATATCCTTTGTCAATCTTCGTCAGGGTCATTTCAGCCCAGTTGATTATGCTTCTGCTGTCCTGAAAACCTTATGGAAACCAATGACAGACCTGCATAAACAAGTATTATCAGCAGATGTACTGAATCGCGGGCTATGACCTGCCATACCGGACTTTCTCCGATATGTACTGCAGGGAATACTGTTGCATCCAGCCATGATGAGAACAGGTACAATCCTATCATAAGTACAATGGTCAGAAAGATTTTTCCCCATCTGTATGGAATAGGGTAATATTTTCTTCCCAACAAGGTGCAGATGACAAGCATAACGACATAACTTGTCAGATGCCCGAAGGCTGCAGCCCAATAGGAATACCTCGGCATGAATACCACATTTACCAGTGTCGTGACAGCAAGACCGGCCAATGTTATATATATTGCCATCGATGTTTTTCCGGACAGTTTGTACCACATGGACACATTGAACAACATTCCGAGCAGCATGTATGACAGGAGCATTATGGGTACGACATCTGCACCGGCACGGAAATCCCTGCCGAGAAACAATGAGATTTCATCGATAAACAATGTAACACCCAAAAATACCAGACCGCAGAATGCCGTAAAATACTCCATTACCTTGGCATACAGCTCCCTGGAATTTCTGTCTGCAGTACGCTGGAAGAAGAACGGTTCCGCAGCAAACCTGAACATCTGGATGAACAGCGACATTATCACGGACAGTTTTACACCGGCCTGGAATATTCCCAGACTCGATCTCCAGGCTTCGGAATTCGTATCGAAATATCTGAATAAAATCCTGTCAAGAAAATCGTTGAGAATGCCGGGCAAAGCAGCAACCATAAGCGGAATAGAATATGCAAGCATCTGCTTCAAAAGCTTCCTGTCGAACCTGAAAGAAAATTTAAGCAAATCCGGCAAAAACAGAATACCGCATACAATGCAGCTCACAAGAATTGCAAAAATGGCATAGCTGAAATCCGGAGTCGAAGATATGAATCTGAGAGGGAAAAAATTTTCAGGAGTCAGTTCGGACAATGCAACCCCTCTTTCCGCAGCTACGGATTCGCAATATGGAGGAAAAGCGAAAAAGAACACGAAATTCGCAGCCGTCTCCGTAAGAATTTTCACCGTCTTGAAAACTGCGAATTTCAAGGCCTTGTGCTCCTGTCTGAGTTTGGCAAAAAGAATGGCCGTTACGGAATCTATTGCAAGAATCCATCCTACATACATTATGCAGTTTTCATATCCTCCGTATCCCAAAGCAGATGCTATGGGTGAAGAAAAAGCGAGGAGAACAGCCAGAAAAGCCAGACTTACACCGGACACGACGGCAAGGGCATTGGAATATACCGTCCCCGAATCCGCGCCTTCCCTGCTGGCAAACCTGAAACACCCCGTCTCAAGCCCCAATACAAGCACTACCTGAAATATAGCTATATAGGCCATGAATTCTGTAAACACACCATAACTCTCGGTAGTAAGCAGTCTGGTATAAAACGGCACGAAAAAAAAATTGATGATTCTTGCCAGTATGGTACTCAAACCATATATCGCGGTTTCTCCCGCCAATTGTCTTAAAGGATTAGCCATAACGGCGGCAAAATTAATCTTTTTTAATTACTTTTGCAGAATTATCAGGATTTACTTTCCGGGCGCCCGGCCCGGATACGGAAAAAATTTCAAAAGCATTTTGTAATATTATGAAACTAAAAGGCTTATTGGTATCATTAATCTGCTTCTCGCTGGTTTCCTGCAATTGCTCGAATGAACAAGTCAAGGCAGGCAGCGATGCCGTCTCCGCCAAAGAGCAGCCGGACAGCATTCAAAACAACAATATGAATACGGAAAAGATCAAACTACCCGAGGAACCGGTCGTGGATATCGTCACGAACCTCGGACTTATCAAGGTAAGACTGTACTCAAAGACTCCCAAGCACAGGGATAATTTCGTCAAACTTGTACAGGAACATTTTTATGACGGACTGCTGTTTCACCGAGTAATCAACGGATTCATGATACAATCAGGAGATCCCCTGACAAGAGACACATCAAAGGTAGCACAATTCGGCACTGGGGGTCCAGGATATACTATTCCTGCAGAATTCGTAAACCAGTACTACCATAAGAAGGGTGCGCTTGCTGCAGCTCGGAGAGGAGATGCTGCAAATCCGAAAAAAGAATCTTCAGGCTCACAGTTCTACCTTGTCCAGGATGAAAATGCATGTCTCCAGCTTGACGGGGAATATACGATATTCGGTGAGACCATTGAAGGACTTGATATAATAGACAAGATTGCAGCCGTGCCTACCGATGCATATGACAGGCCAGTCAAGCCCGTGGTCATTTTAAAAATGGTACTGGAAATTCCTGAAACATCATCCGATGAATAAATTGAAATACATCTTCTTCGACGCGGACGATACGTTGTGGGAGAACGAACATTTCTTCAGAGAAGCAGAGCATCAATTTGCCCTGCTTCTTTCCGAATATACCGAATCCGATGGAATACAGGAACTTCTCTGGCGCAAGCAGGAAGAGAATATACCTCTGTTCGGATACGGCTCAAAGACATATCTTATCGGAATGACCGATGCAGCCACCGAAATTTGCGGAGGGATTCTGCCGGTTGAAATCTACACTGGAATAAAGAAAATAATCACCGGACTTGCTTTCCATGAATTCAGGCTCATTGACGGTGTCGTTGAAACTCTGGAAGCATTGCACCGCAAATACAAACTGGCTGTAGCTACAAAAGGCGATCTTAGCGAACAAATGTACAAATACAGAAAATCAGGACTGGAAAAGTATTTCCATCATATCGAAGTCATGCAGAACAAGACTGAAAAAGACTATATTGAAATGGCCGGGAAATTCGATATTGATCCGAAAGACATACTGATGGTAGGAAATTCCGTAAAATCCGACATCGCACCTGTAATAAATATAGGAGGTATGGCTATAAAGACGCCGCATGAAGTGGAATGGATACATGAAAAAATGGAAATGCCGGTTTCTGACCGCATCTTTATTGTCAAAAAGATAACTGAAATTATCAAAATTATACCATAGGAAACTTGTGGCACAATGCTTGCAATAACTTTAAACCGAATAGTTTTTTCATAGGTTAAGTTTTAGGTTAGAATTGCGCCACCCTTGCGATGCGAATTGCGAGGGTGGTATCTTTTTCTGTCATCCCGTTATTGCTGCCGGCTACCGCCTACTTTGGGATTACATGCAAAACTTTGCCCCGTGATTCATTATCAGCCGTAATCTGGACAAAACGGTATCATTGGCGTGGTCCCGGCAACTTGTTTCTGCCGGCTGGTTCCGATAACATGTTAAAGCCTCAAATTCATTATACAATACGCCATTCCGGAGACACCTGCCTGTCATCCCTGAGACACATACCCGCCATCCCTGAACATGAATTTTCAACTCACAACCATTAATTTGTGATCCTGACAGACTATCTGCACTCAGAAACACCAATAATTGTTAATCCTGCGAGCATATTTGGAGACTTTTAAATCACGTCTCCCTCATCCCAAAATATCAGCCACGTTTTGTAAGCGTCTCCGGGATGACGTTTTTCAACCCACGCGCTTCTTGATTTTCAGCAAGCTATTGATAATTAAATACTTATGAAAAATCACGATGCGCGTGGGTTGGAAGCAGGAAGTTTGATGGAAGATCGATGCTTTTTATAAAAAAGCCGGTCCAAAAATTGCTTTTGGGCCGGCCTTCTTGAATGTCTGATTGATATTCCCTTAGTCGTTCAGGGAAATTCTCTTGAAGCAAACAACTTTCGCCTCTTTGTCAACAGCGGCAATTGCATCCTTAACGGAAGTCTTGCCGTCGCCCATCTGATACTCCTGCTCCTCAAGGGTATTCTCTTTGAAGAACTTGTTGAGACGGCCGTTTGCGATATTGTTGATCATAGCTTCAGGCAGATTTGCAGCTTTCTCAGCAGACACGGTCTTTATTATTTCACGTGCCTGATTAGCCTGCTCTGCCGTAAGCCATCCTTTGGCAGTATTGGATTCTATATGATCCTCGCTGTCAACATGCGCCGGATTGATACCGGCTTTCTCCAATGCGGAGTTTACGGCTTTCTTCACCAGCTCTTCCTTTGTTTTCTCCACAGCTACAGCCAGTTCGTTGTCTATCACGTTCTGAGGAACAGCTTCCTTGTTGACTGCGACCGGATTCATTGAAGCGACCTGCATGCAAATGCCTTTTGCAAGTTCTTCAGATACTTCCTTGTTGAATCCGACAACAGCACCGAGTTTGCCGTTGATCTTGTGGATATATGAGGCTATGAACGGAGCTTCCACTACTTCATAGCCGACGAGAACATGTTTTTCGCCGGTTTTACCAGTCTGCTCGGTGATTGCAGCCTCAACAGTCCTGCCGTCTGCAAGCACGCAAGCCTTGAGAGCTTCTGCGTTTGCCGGAAGATTTGCAATTGCTGTATCTGCAATTGCGTTTGCAAGGTCCTGAAACTCGGCATTCTTTGAAACGAAATCCGTTTCACATCCGAGACATACCAGAATGGCTTTTGAGCCGTTTACCCTGGCAATGACCGCACCTTCGGTTGTCTCACGGTCAGCTCTCTTCGCTGCAACAAGCTTTCCTTTCTCACGGATGATTTCCTGAGCCCTGTTATAGTCACCATTTGCTTCGACAAGAGCCTTCTTGCAATCCATCATGCCGGCTCCGGTCATCTGACGCAGTTTCGCTACGTCTGCTGCTTTAATTTCCATCTTTCTGAATTTTAAATCCGGTTATTAAACTTACTCAGCCTTTTCCTCTGCGGTAACCTCTTCTGCCGGAGTTTCAACTACTTCTGCCTCAGCTTCAGCCTTTACAGCATTTTTGCGGGCGCGGAGTTTCTTTCCTGCAGGTTTCTCGTCAGAACCAGACTGCTCGGGAGCTTCCTTTTCTTTCTCCAGTTTCCTTTCGTTCAATCCCTCTGATATGGCTGCACAAAGAACATCCATTATATATGAAATGGATTTTGCAGCATCGTCATTTGCCGGAATCACATAATCAATCGGAGTAGGATCGCAACAAGTATCAACCATGGCGATAACCGGAATGTTAAGACGATTTGCCTCTTTCACGGCATTCATCTCTTTCTGTACGTCCACTACGAAAAGTGCTGAAGGAAGGCGGCTCATATCTTTTATGGAGCCCAGGTTCTTCTCCAATTTAGCTCTCTGACGCGTAACCTGAAGACGCTCACGTTTTGCCAGCGTATCGAAAGTACCATCTTCAATCATCTTGTCGATGGTATTCATTTTCTTGACAGCCTTGCGGATAGTCGGGAAGTTCGTAAGCATTCCGCCCGGCCATCTTTCTGTCACATAAGGCATATTCACGGAGCCTGCCTTCTCGGCAACGATCTCCTTTGCCTGTTTCTTTGTAGCTACAAAAAGAATCTTGCGGCCTGAACGCGCAAGCTGTTTCAATACATTTGCAGCCTCATCGATCTTTACTATACTTTTATGCAGGTCGATAATATGGATTCCGTTCCTTTCGATAAAAATGTAAGGAGCCATTTTCGGATTCCATTTTCTCGCCAAGTGTCCGAAATGAACACCTGCATCAAGCAATTCTTGGAAATTTGTTCTTGGCATTGTTTTGATAATTTGTTTGTTTTTAATTTCCCTCCAGGTTTTTGCCATACCTGTCGGTCTCTTTACTTCAATCAGGAGTAACGTGCAACGGTCTCCTAAATTTTCCGCAGCCTCGGCAATCGGCAAGGTAGCTTACGAACGATTCTCATCAACATAAGGTCCCGCGATTCTCCACCGGACTGTGCAATTTTGTAAATCAGCCGTAAAAAATTAACGTTTGCTGAACTGGAAGCGTCTACGTGCACCAGGCTGACCAGGTTTCTTTCTCTCGACTTCACGGGCGTCACGGGTAAGGAAGCCTGCAGATTTGAGAGCCGTGCGGTATGCATCTTTATCAATCTCACAAAGAGCGCGTGCAATACCCAGTCTCAAAGCTTCTGCCTGTCCTTTTACTCCGCCGCCGTCAAGATTAGCCTTAACGTCAAACTGAGCGGCCGTACCTGTAACCTCGAAAGGCTGGTTTACTATATAACGAAGTGAATCCTCTTTGAAATATTCATTGACGTCACGGCCGTTAATCGTAATCTTACCTTCTCCAGGCACGACATAAACGCGAGCGACTGCTGATTTACGTCTTCCAAGGGCGTTTACTACTTTCATGCTCTGCTTAAATTTCGTTTAACTTAATTGTTTTTGGTTGTTGCGCCTGATGCGGATGCTCGCTGCCCTGATAAAGATACAGGTTCCCGAGAAGTTTTGCACCGAGACGATTCTTAGGAAGCATGCCTTTGACAGCCATCCTAACAAGTTCTGTAGGTTTTTTCTGAAGGACCTCCTTCGGAGTAGTGAATCGCTGACCTCCGGGATAACCGGTGTGGCGAACATACTTCCTGTCAGTCATCTTGTTCCCCGTAAGTTTCACCTTGTCCGCATTGAGAACGATGACATTGTCACCGCAATCGATGTTCGGGGTAAAGTTAGGTTTGTTCTTACCGCGGAGGATAAGCGCAATCCTGGAAGCAAGACGGCCGAGTACAAGGTCGGTAGCATCAATAACAACCCACTCTTTGTTTACAGTTGCCGGTGTGGCAGAAACTGTCTTGTAACTCTGTGTGTCCACTGTCTTGATTTTTAAATGGTTAATACTAAAAAAGTTGCGTCCCCTACACTACATAGGGGGCGCAAAGATAGCAATTAATATTCAAACTACAAAATTTTACCCGAAAACATCTGTACCGACGTCAGATTGAAAGAACGTTGAGCACGTTTATCAGTTCCTTGGCAATCGGTTTGTCCATTTTTATTGCCTTATTGAAAGGAACATACACTATCTCATCATTCGATATTCCGACCATTACGTTCCTCTGTCCGTCCATCAGAGCCTCGATTGCAGCGACTCCAAGACGGCTGGCAAGTATTCTGTCAAATGCACTCGGAGTGCCTCCCCTCTGGAGATGTCCCAGAATCGTAACCCTGACATCATACTGCGGATGCTCCTTGCGTACCCTTTCGGCATAATGCATTGCTCCTCCGTCCTTCTTGCTTTCCGAGACAAGAACAATACTGCTGTTCTTGCTTTTCCGGAATCCCCTGCTGATAAATTGTTCAAGCTGGTCGATGTCTGTCTTGTCTTCAGGTATGATGGCAGCCTCCGCCCCGCTCGCTATGGCACTGTTCTGGGCAAGGAAACCGGCATCCCGTCCCATAACTTCTATGAAGAATATCCTGTTGTGCGATGTCGCCGTATCCCTTATCTTGTCTACGCATTCGACTATCGTATTCAGGGCCGTATCATATCCTATGGTCGAATCAGTACCGTAAAGATCATTGTCTATCGTACCGGGAAGGCCGATGCACGGGACATCGAACTCCTGGGCAAACACCTGTGCTCCTGCCAGAGAACCGTTGCCTCCGATTACTATGAGTGCATCAATTCCGTTTGCCACCATATTGTCATAAGCCCTTTTCCGTCCTTCCACAGTCATGAATTCTTCGCAGCGGGCTGTCTTCAGGATAGTTCCGCCGCGCTGGATTGTGCTGCTGACACTCTCCGATGTCAGATCCCTTATATCATTATTTACCAGTCCTTCATATCCCCTGTATATACCTTTCACTTTCCAGCCGCTGTTGATTGCAGCCCTCGTTACCGCTCTTACCGCTGCATTCATTCCCGGTGCATCTCCCCCGGAGGTAAGGACACCGATAGTAGATATCTTTGCCATGATCATAAATTTTAAAACGTGGCAAAGATAGCCGCAAAATTCAAGCCTTAATCGATTTTATAAAAAAAATGATGTTAATTTTGCAGCCACAATCATTGAGCATGAAGATAGGTAATGTAGATTTGGGGGACAAGCCTCTTTTCCTGGCTCCCATGGAAGACGTAACGGATGCCTCGTTCAGATATGTCTGCAAGGAATTCGGTGCGGATATGATGTATACGGAATTCATCTCTTCCGACGGTCTGGTCAGGGATGCCAGAAAATCTCTGGCCAAGCTCGTCACCTATGACTATGAAAAGCCTATAGGCATCCAGATTTACGGTAATATTCCGGATGCCATGGCGGATGCTGCCAGAATGGCGGAAAAAGCATCGGAAATCGCCGGAGGTGCCGGAGCGGATGTTATCGATATCAACTTCGGATGCCCGGTAAACAAGATAGCAAGAAGAGGCGCGGGTTCCGGAATGATGAGAGAACCGGACAAGATGGTGGAAATAACCAGAATGGTCGTTGATGCAGTCAGGCTTCCGGTTACAGTCAAGACTCGTCTGGGCTGGGACAATGGCAGCAAGATAATAGTGGAACTTGCCGAAAGGCTTCAGGATGCAGGCATCTCCGCATTGACGGTACACGGGCGTACGAGATGCCAGATGTATACCGGAGAAGCGGACTGGACCCTGATCGGGAAAATAAAGGAGAACCCGAGAATGAAGATTCCCGTAATAGGCAACGGAGATATAAATAGCCCGGAAAAGGCAAAGGATGCATTCGAAAGATACGGTGTGGACGGGATAATGATCGGCAGGGCCACCTACGGACATCCGTGGATTTTCCGGGAAATAAGGCACTATCTGGAAACAGGAGAGATTCTTCCGCCCATGGGAACAGCGGAGAGGGTCGACCTGGCGAAGAGACACCTGGCAAAGTCCGTCGAGATGAAAGGAGAACGGGTAGGAGTTCTGGAAATGAGACGTCATCTCTCCTGTTACTTCAAGGGACTTCCCGATTTCAAGGAAACGAGACTCAAACTGGTCACAACAAACGAACCCGATGAACTTTACAAGACGCTTGACCATATCAAGGAAAGATGGGGCACGGTTGTTCCTGCCCGGAATACCAACATATATAATATGTAATCATGATAGACAAAATTGTTCTGGCTCCATATTATCTGAGCCTTGCGTTCAGACACTGGCTTTATGATTCGGGAATCATCAGGACGCATTCTCCGGAATGCCCGTCAATCTCGGTCGGAAACATAACGGCAGGCGGTACAGGCAAGACGCCTCATACCGAGATGCTTCTGAGAATATTGCAGGAACATCCTTTATGGAAAAACAGGAACATTGCCGTACTGTCAAGAGGGTATAAAAGAAAAAGTTCAGGTTTCCAGCAGGTTACCGCCGACGGTACAGCCGAATTCTTCGGAGACGAACCACTTCAGATAAAACGGAAATTTCCAGACACGACGGTAGCCGTATGCAAGTCAAGGGTAAAGGGAATCGGTTACCTTGCCTCCAACAAATCATTCATCGGTTCCAAGGCATCCAGAAAATGTCTGGACTGCAATTACCCGGACTGCGACCTTGTCATTCTGGACGATGCATTCCAGTACAGAAAACTGTCTCCTACTATATCTATTGTACTTGTAGACTACAACAGACCTGTTTATAAAGATCATCTCCTGCCTTTGGGCAGATTGAGAGACCTGCCTGAAAGGCTCCGTGAAGCGGATATCATAATCGTCAGCAAATGCCCGTCATACATTGAGCAGTGGGAAAAGGAACGTATAGCCGCGAATCTGCACATAGAAGGATATGACCCCGGAACATGCCGGGGCAAAGGAAGGAAGAAACAGCAGTGGCTCTTTTTTTCGACCATCGGTTATGAACCGCTCGAACCTGTATTCAAGGAAGGCGACTCAAGATTCGTATATTCACACAGGGCCATCCTGTTTTCCGGAATTGCGAACGACAGTCTTCTGAAAAAATATCTGAGCGGCTCATACAAACTTTTCCGGTGCTTCAGGTTCCCTGACCACCACAAGTTCACAAACGGAGACATATCCCAGATAGGACACTCGGCAAGAGAGTGTCCGACAGCAATAGTCGTTACTACTGAAAAAGACAGCCAGAGACTTTACGACAGAAAAGACAAGGTGCCCGAATTCCTCAGACAAAGGACATTTCAGGCACCCATAAAAGCTGAATTCATTTCCGATGAAGATAAGGAACGCTTCATCGGCGCCATCGGATCATTTTTCTAGAATATCGTTCTGCACCTGAACAGAAGCCTCGTGTACGGCATTGAACAGGGCAGTCACGAATTTTTCGGAAAGTCCGTATTCCGCTCCTTTCTCGATGGCCTTTGCAAGAAGCGAGTCCCATCTGGATGTCTGCAGAATCGCGATATTGTTTTCTTTCTTGTACTCACCTATCTGACGGCTTATCTTCATTCTGGAACCCAGAATATAGAGTATGTTTTCATCGATGACATCTATCTTGGCCCTGAGCTGGTCTATGTTTTCCTTGTATGAAGGGCTGTCGGAATCCTGCTGCCTTACCGTCAGATTCTCAATCATCGCAAAAAGTTCGTCAGGCGTCAGCTGCTGCTTGGCATCGCTCAATGCGCAGGTAGGATCGCAGTGGCTCTCTATCATGAGACCGTCGAGTCCCAGGTCGAGGGAACGCTGCGAAATTTCAGCGATATATTCCTTTGCTCCGGAAATATGGCTCGGGTCGCAGAAAAAAGGAAGTTCAGGTAAGCGGCTCCTCATTTCAATAACCACCTGCCATTCGGGGTTGTTTCTGTATTTCATCTTCTCGAATGTGGAAAATCCCCTGTGTATTACACCAAGTTTCTTTATTCCTGACTGATTCAGCCTTTCAAGAGCTCCAATCCAGAGATCTATATCCGGATTCACCGGATTCTTGACCAGCACGGGAATATCCACATCTCTAAGGGCATCGGCTATTTCCTGCACAAGAAAAGGATTTGCAGTGGTCCTCGCTCCGAGCCATACCATATCCACACCGAACTTCAGGCAGTCGAAAATATGCTTTTCAGAAGCCACCTCCGTACATATTTTCATACCCAGTTCGTTCTTTACCCTCTGCATCCATTTCAGTCCCGGAGTGCCTACTCCCTCGAACGTGTTGGGGTGCGTGCGCGGTTTCCATATTCCCGCTCTGAAGACATTTATTCCATGAGAGGAAAGTCTTCTGGCCGTCTCCATTACCTGGATTTCGGATTCGGCACTGCACGGTCCTGCTATTATCAAAGGTTTCTGTTCCGCAAATAGATTCCATCCGCTTACCGGAATCAAGTCTAGTTTCTTTTCCATGATATGTTCATTTTATACTATTATTTTCTTTATTCTGTTAGCTTCTTCTATGAGGGATCTGATCCGGGACTCATCATAATCCGCAATCGCATCCCTGAAAGATTTGATTTTCTCCATATATGTATCCATTACCTGAAGGATATTGTCCCTGTTCTGCGAGAAAATCGGTGTCCACATGTCGGGATTGCTTTTTGCCAGTCTGACGGTGGAAGAAAAACCTCCGGAAGCCAGATCAAAAATGTGCTTTTCGTTCTTCTCTTTCTCAAGGACGGTAAGAGCAAGTGCAAAAGATGTTATATGCGAGATATGCGATACATATGCAGCATGGACATCGTGATTCGATGAATTCATGTAAATCGTCCTCATATTCAAGGTAAGGTACAGCTCCTCCACCAGTCTGACAGCTTTCGGATCGGATTCGACGCTGTCGGAAATTATGCATGCCCTGCCGTCAAAAAGGCCCGGCATGGCAGCCCACGGTCCGGAATATTCTGTTCCGGCCATCGGATGTGTCGCGACATACCTTTTCCTCATTGGATGATAATGTACATTCTTTGCAAGCATCTCTTTCGTAGAACAAACGTCCATAACCACTTTTCCAGTACCGGCTTCCATATGGTCCAGCACCTGCTGAAGAACTTTCAAAGCCGGTTCTGCCGGAATTGCAATGATTACGATGTCCGAATTGCCTACACACGTTTCCAGATCGGTAATTTCATCGGCAATCCCCATTTTCAGGGCGGCGGCAGCATTCACAGGCTCCGCCTCGACTCCGAAAATACGGTCTGCAAATTTCCTTCTTTTCAGATCAATCGCCATAGACCCGCCGATAAGTCCGAGCCCGATTACTCCTATCTTGTACATGGCCGGCCTATTTAATTATCGATTTTATCTTCCCTGCAGCCCTTTCCAGAACCTCGCTTGAAGCACAGAGGGAAATCCTGAGATAATTCTCCCCGTTCTTCCCGAAGATGAAACCCGGAGTGATGAATACCCCGGCATTATACAGTATATGGTCGGAGAGGACCTCAGCCGGAGAAGCCTCCTTGTCATCTCCGGCTGACACGCATGGCGAAGATGAAGTAATTTTCCCCCAGAGGAACATTCCAGAAGAAGATGCGTCATATGAAAGTCCCAGAAGATCGAAAATTTTTCCTGCCAGCACCTTCCTCCTGCGGTACTCATCATTGAGGGTCCGATACCATTCCGGCCCTTGCGAAAGGGCCTGGACGGCAGCAAGCTGCAAAGGCTTGAACATACCGGAATCCATCTGGCTCTTGACCTTCAGAATCTCGGAAATCACATCTCCGGATGATGCGACCATACCTATCCTCCAACCGGACATATTATGGGCCTTGCTGAGAGAATTAAGTTCGAGACAGCACTCTTTTGCACCCGGTACGGACAAGATTGACAAAGGATTGTCATTCAGTATGAAGCTGTAGGGATTGTCATTGCATATCATTATCCCGTGTCTTCTGCCGAAATCCACGAGGGAAGCATAAAGAGACTCCGTTGCAGACGCTCCCGTAGGCATATTCGGATAATTCGTCCACATGAGCTTGACACCTGAAAGATCCATTTTTTCCAATGCATCGAAGTCCGGTATCCATCCTTTGCTTTCCACCAGGTCATATTTGATTACTTCTGCCTCCGCGAGTAAAGATGCAGAAGTATAGGTGGGATAACCGGGATCCGGAACAAGCACTTTATCTCCTTTGTCAAGAAAGGCCATGGATATAAGCAGTATCCCTTCCTTGGATCCTGCAAGGGGCTGTATTTCGGAAACCGGATCCAGTGCGACTCCGTAATAACGGTCATACCATTTGGCGAATGCCTCTCTCAACTGAGGTATTCCCACATAACTCTGGTATGCATGATTGCCAGGTTTTACAGCAGCTTCGACCAATGCTTCGATTGCCGGAGCCGGAGGCATTCCGTCAGGAGCTCCTATGCCCAGATTTATGACCGGTTCAAGACCGTTTGCCGAATTTGAGGCATTCATCCGGGATATTTCCTTGAGTTTTGCAGAAAAGTAATACTCCCTTACATTTTCTGTCCTTTTAGCTGGTTTTATTATCATTGTAAAGTCCGTTAAATTGCTGCGACATATTCTCCCAATACATTCAGGTCCTCCATAAGCGGACGCACGGCCGAAAGTGCCTGCATGTACCGTTCATAATCATTGAACTTGATGTCCACATAGAAGAAATACTGCCATTCTCTTCCGGGAATCGGGAGCGATTGTATTCTCGTAAGATTCATCCCGTAGAAAGACAGGATTGTCAGTATGTGCGCAAGCGATCCCGCCGTATGGGGCAAGGTAAAGCAGATCGAGACCTTGTCTATTTTCTCTTCAGGAACGACTATGCTGTCATCAAGAACAAGGAAGCGGGTGAAATTCTGCTTATAGGTTTCTATTCCCGCAGAAAGGATTTCCAATCCGTACAGTTCTGCGGCAAGCGAGGATGCTATTGCACCGACGCCTTCAAGACGGCAGTCCGCTATATCTGCGGCTGATTTTGCCGTATCCTCCGATTCGACAAGCCTGATCCACGGATATTGCTTGAAAAACGGACGGGTCTGGTTTATCGCCATATAGTGCGACCTCACTTCCCTGATATCCTCTATTTTCTGCCCCGGAAGGGCCATGAGATTCTGTTCAATGCGAAGAAAAATTTCTCCTTTTATCTTAATTCCGTATTTTCTGAGAAGCTCGAAATTCGGAAGCAGACCTCCGGAAACGGTGTTCTCGATAGCCATTATTGCAGAATCCGCCTTTCCGTTTTCCAAAGCATCGAAAACGCCTTCGAACGAAGAACACTCCTCTATCTCCGGCAGGATGTTTTCAGTCTGCATGTAAAACATCCTGGCTGCTTTTTCATGAAAACAACCGGAGAAACCCTGAATTGCCACTTTTTTACTCATATACCTACAAAAAAGAGGGTTGCCCGAACCGGACAACCCTTAGCTTACTAATTGTTATAAAATGAAAAGAAATAAGCAACGTCCGGCCACTATCACCCTTTTGGGAAATAGAAATAAAAATAACCGAATACGTTAAATCGACGATTGCTCATTTGTATAAATCTCCTCTGTTCTGCAAATGTAAAGAAAAAAATGAAAAATAAAAACGATTTTTACATCAAACCGTCATTATTTCCTTCTCCTTACTGGAAACGAGGTCATCTATCCGTTTCGTGCCGTTGTCCGTTTCCTTCTGTATATTCTGCTCATACTCTTTCTGCATGTCTTCCGGCATGCCTTCCTTCTGGGCTTTCTTCAAAAGGTCTATGGCATCCCTTCTCGCATTCCTCACCACGACTTTCGCATTTTCTCCTGCAGCCTTTGCCTTCTTTATCAGTTCCTTCCTCCTGTCTTCGGTCAAAGGCGGCACGTTGCATCTGATGCTTTCGCCGTTATTCTGCGGAGTAAGGCCGATGTTGGCATCCATGATGGCTTTTTCAATGACTGGTATCATTTTCTTCTCCCATGGCTGTATTATTATGGTCTTGGCATCCGGAACCGTCACGGAAGCCACCTGCGGAACCGGTGTCTCCGTTCCATAATAATCAACCGTCACGTTATTGAAGATGGACGGATTGGCCTTGCCTGCCCGGTAAGTCTTCAAATCTTCCTCCAGGAAGTTGATGGCATCATTCATCTTTCCTTTCGCTGACGCCAGGATTTCTTTTGCTCTATCAATCATAATTATAAATGTTTCATTATTGAATTAAATGCATCCTTCAGTCCGTTATCAGCGGCTGTAGACCAGAGTCCCGACTTTCTCGCCGTGCAGCAGTCTCGTAAGATTGCCCTTCGCATTCATGTCAAACACTATGACAGGCATGTTTCCCTCCCGGCACAATGCAAATGCGGTCTGGTCCATGACCCTCAGATTGTCTTCTATGGCCTTGTCGAATGTCAGTTCGTCATATTTCACTGCAGAAGGGTCCTTTTCCGGATCTGCGGTATACACACCGTCCACACGCGTTCCTTTCAACAGTGCATCGGCCTTTATCTCCAGAGCTCTCAAAGCCGCTCCCGAATCGGTAGTGAAAAACGGATTCCCTGTCCCTCCGGCTATCAGGGCGACACCGCCGCGCTCCATCACCGCCACAGCATCATCCCTCATATAATAGCGTGCTACAGGCATCATCGGAGTCGCAGTAAAGACTTCCGCTTCTACTCCGGCCGATCTTATGGCCATGGCCAGTCCCAAAGAATTGATCACGGTAGCCAGCATCCCCATCTTGTCCCCGTCAACCCGGTCAAATCCTTTTCCTACCCCGGACAAGCCTCTGAAAATGTTCCCGCCGCCTATTACCACGGCAACCTGCAACCCCTGTCTTACCGCCTCAACAATCTCTTCGGCATATGCAGAAAGACATCCTTCATCAATACCTTTTCCGGCCGGACCTCCCAGACTCTCCCCGCTCAGTTTCAGCAGAACTCTTTTGTACATAATCTGATTTTCGAAAATTTACTGAAACAAAAGTATCGAATTATTATGAAACTTGCAAGAAAGAATATATCTTTGCACTGATATGAGTCGGCAAAACCGCCATTTTACATATCAAAATACAATGATTGAATCATTTGGACTATAAAACCGATTATAACTATTTAAGATATGGCTAATATTTTTACATCTTCAATCGGCAGGAAACTTATCATGAGTATCAGCGGACTGTTCCTGATTCTGTTCCTTTTGTTGCACATGTCAATAAACCTGTTCTCGGTTATCGATTCGATAAGCGGGAAATTCGGTGCGGAAGACGGCCTGTTCGCTCTTGGTTGCGAGTTCATGTCATTGCCGATCG
This sequence comes from uncultured Bacteroidales bacterium, assembly GCA_949300335.1. Lineage (GTDB taxonomy): Bacteria > Bacteroidota > Bacteroidia > Bacteroidales > UBA932 > Cryptobacteroides. The sequence goes on from CASGDV010000053.1 coordinate 16,409, forward strand.
TTACGGTAATGGTACCAGTGCTTGCGCTAGGTTTCGTCATCCACATCATTTATGCCTTTTTCCTTACATTCAACAATCTCAAGGCTAGGGGCGGATACAACCGTTATGAGGTTTCAAGCAAGGCAAAGGCCGATTCATGGGCTTCCCAGAACATGATAGTTCTCGGAATCATAGTCCTCGGCATTCTGGCATTCCACCTGACTCATTTCTGGGCTGACATGCAGTTGAAGGAGTTCACCGGTTCTGAAGCCGAAAATCCTTATCTGCTTCTTACCGAGGTATTCGGACGATGGTACAATGTAGTTATCTACCTTGTATGGTTCGGTGCATTGTGGTTCCACCTCACCCACGGCTTCTGGAGCGCTTTCCAGACAATCGGATGGAACAACATGATCTGGATTAAAAGACTCAAGGTCATCTCTTATATTTTTGCGACAATCATCTTCCTTGGCTTTGCTGCCGTAGCGATAAATGCAATGATAATGGCTAACGGATGTTGCTGAGAAGAAAGATAAGATAGAGCGGAATTTAAGGCTGACCGAAAACGGTCAGCCTTTTTTATTAAATGAATTTTCAAACCCTTTAAATAAATATAATATGAAAACCAAACGTTATTTTCTCCCAGAGAAGGAGCTCCCCAATGAATGGTATAACATTCAGGCTGACATGACCAACAAGCCAATGCCGATGCTTAATCCGGCTACCAGGAAACCCGTAACAGTTGAAGAACTGTCGGTTCTGTTTTCCGAAGAAGTCTCGAAACAGGAACTGAATACGACGGACAGATGGATTCCGATACCCGATGAGGTACGGGAAAAATATACATACTACAGATCCACGCCTCTGGTAAGGGCATATGGCCTTGAAAAGGCACTCGACACTCCCGCACATATTTATTTCAAGAATGAAAGCGTAAGTCCGGTAGGTTCCCACAAGCTCAATTCAGCTCTTGCACAGGCCTATTACTGCAAAAAGGAAGGCGTAACCAATGTAACTACCGAAACGGGAGCCGGACAGTGGGGCGCAGCACTGTCATATGCAGCAAGCCTCTTCGGCCTTGAGGCAGCCGTTTACCAGGTAAAGATAAGCTACGAGCAGAAACCTTACAGAAGAAGCATGATGCAGGTTTTCGGAGCACAGGTAACTCCATCCCCGTCAATGTCCACCAGAGCCGGCAAGGACATCATCACTGTGAATCCGAACCATCAGGGATCGCTCGGCACCGCGATTTCCGAAGCTGTTGAACTGGCACGAATGACCCCGAACTGCAAGTACACTCTCGGATCTGTTTTAAGCCATGTAACCCTGCACCAGACCGTAATCGGCCTTGAAGCAGAAAAACAGATGGAAATGGCAGGAGAGTATCCGGATGTAGTTATAGCTTGTTTCGGAGGAGGATCAAATTTCGGAGGACTTGCTTTCCCGTTCCTGAGACATAATCTCCTTGACGGGAAAAAGACAAGATTCATAGCAGCCGAACCGGCATCATGCCCGAAACTTACAAGCGGAAAATTCGAATATGACTTCGGTGACGAGTCCGGCTACACTCCTCTACTGCCTATGTATACGCTGGGACATAAATTCACACCGGCCAACATACATGCCGGAGGTCTCAGATATCATGGAGCCGGAGTCATAGTATCTCAACTGATGAAGGACAATCTCATGGAAGCTGTGGACATCCTACAGCTCGATTCATTCAAAGCCGGCTGCCTGTTTGCCAAGGCAGAAGGAATTATCCCGGCTCCGGAGTCATGCCACGCAATAGCCGCGACAATAAACGAAGCGCTCAAGTGCAAGGAGAGCGGCCAGGAGAAAGTACTGCTTTTCAATCTTTCAGGTCACGGTCTCGTTGATATGAGCGCATACGACCAGTACCTTGCAGGTAATCTTGTAAATTATTGAATACCGCGTGTTTTTGAATAAAGCCATTCTGACAATTCAGTGTCGAGACATGGCGAAAGTGTCCTGAAAACACGTTCGTTGTATTCATCAAGCCATTTCAGTTCATCCGCTGTCATCAGATTCCTGACGATGGCGGATGTATCTATATGGCAGCATGTCAATGTCTCGAAACGGAGCCAGTCCCCGAAATCATTTCCGCCGTCCCCGACACAAAGCAGGACATTTTCATGACGGATACCGTAACTGCCTTCACGGTATATTCCAGGTTCGTCTGAAATTACCATGCCCGGCAGTATCGGCTGGCTGTTGAAGTTCTGCCTTATATCCTGCGGGCCTTCATGGACACAGAGATAGAATCCGATTCCATGTCCGGTTCCATGCCCGAAATTCCTGTGTGAACGCCATAAGGCGTTCCGTGCAAGAATATCAAGCTGACATCCGGCTGTACCATACGGGAATACAGCCGAAGCAAGCTGTATCATTCCCTTGAGCACCAGAGTATAATCCTCCATTTCCATTGCCGTACACGGTCCGAGAGGAACAGTCCGTGTGATATCGGTCGTACCGAATATGTACTGTCCTCCGGAATCGACAAGATACAGGCCTTCCTGACGTAGAAGGGCAGAGCCCGAAACAGGAGTTGAATAATGAGGAAGTGCTGCATTCTTTCCGTAGGCCGAAATGTTTGCAAAACTGTTTCCCCGATATCCCGGAACTTCGGAACGCAATGATGTCAATTTTTCTGAAACTTCATATTCCGATATCTGACGGCCCTCTTTTAAGGATTTTTCCAGCCAGAAAAGAAATTTTTCCATCACGATGCCATCTTCCAGATAGGCTTCACGCAAAGACCGGATTTCCACATTGTTTTTTACAGCCTTGCGGAGAATGACCGGTGATGTTCCCTCCTTCACAAAATCTGCAGGGAAAGACGATATGATCTGCTTGTATACATTGTAGTTCATTGTTCCCGGATCGATGTAGATACAGGCATTTTCATATTCTGAAGAAAGATCGGTCAAGCCTATGGCAACATCATCATAAGAACAGATCTCGACTCCGTCACTCTCCAGCTCAGCAAAACTGTCCGCTGTTTCCTGATCAACGGAATCTCCGGCAACTTTCCTGACGTACCATTTTATGCTGTCCATCGTGACGAGAAGATATGAAATTACCAGAGGATTGTACTCAATGTCATTACCTCTGACATTGAGAAGCCAAGCAATTTCGTCAAGAGAAGTTACGAGAACAGCATCGCAGTTTTCCTTCATGAGAAACTTGCGCAACCAGGTTATTTTCCTGAAACGGCTCTCACCGGAGACCTCCTCACCGACAGTCGTAACCGGAGTTGACGGATAATAAGGCCGGTCATCCCATATCCTGTCCAACATATCCGGAACATCGATGATCCTGCAGTCCTCATTTCCTTCTTCCATACATGCCTGAAGTTCCTTTATGAAACCGGCTGTCTGGCACAACCCGTCCACAGCAACGACACTAACCTTCCCGGCAAGCCATTCCGGAATACTGACAGAATCTCTGATTCTCGTCTTATGCAATTCTATCCCCGAACCGGCCAGCTGTTCCTCAGCCTGAATGAAATATCTTGAATCCGTCCAAAGGCCGGCATGATCCATGGTAACAGCCAGATCTCCGGCTTCTCCTGTAAATCCTGACAACCATTCAACCTGTTTCCACCTCGGTGCAGGATACTCGCTGGCATGCGGATCCGAGCCTGTAATTATCACTGCATCCCATCCGTTGCTATACATCAGTTCCCTGATTTTTCCGATTCTCCCGGCATGAATATTTTCCATATATGTTGAATATTAACGTGATTTCTCCTGTCGATACGCAATTTTAAGTATTTTTTTCGAATTTGCAGCAAACGTTTTGCATGACAAATATTTTTAAAATTTCAGGTACTTTGTGATACAAGGTATTATAAAATTATATATATTTGCATCAGTAAAATACTATAAATTATCAAATTCATGAAAAAGACAATATCAGCAGCAATCGGTGGCAGGAATTTCATTCTTGATGAAGACGCTTACTATACGCTTGATTCTTATCTTAAAGACTTCAAGGCGGGAATAGGAAATCAGGGAGGTTACGGTAGCTCTCCCGAAGTCATGGAAGAAGTTGAAATGAGGATTGCGGACCTTTTCAAGGAAGAACTAAAAGGTCGCGACGTTGTAGACATGCGCATTGTAAACAAGGTTACCTCCCAGCTTGGAATGCCGGACTATTCCACGTCGGGATATTATGAAGACAACAAGCGCAACCATGAAAAATATCCGAAAGAAGAAACCGTCACGAGAAAATTTTACAGAGATCTGGACCACAACATGATAGGAGGAGTATGTTCCGGACTTTCAATATGGATGAACATAGACGTGGTGATACTGAGGGTAATATTTACGATAGCATTGTTTCTGGGGACGGCTGGATTCTGGATATATATCGTATTCTGCCTGATTGCCCCGGCAGCAAGGACTGCCGTGCAGAAGTGCGAACTTCACGGAGTTCCGGCCACTGCAGAAAACATTAGAAGATTCTCGGACAATAGAAAATGATCAAGATGGAAAACATAGCAGAAAACAGCAAAACACAGATGCGCCGGGGAGTCCTTGAATATGGGATATTGCTTATTCTCGGCCAGGGAGACGAATATGCATCTTCTATCATTCAAAAACTGAAGGATGTAAACATCATAGTAGTGGAAGGAACACTTTATCCGCTTCTCATCAGACTGAAGAATCTCGGACTTCTGTCATACAGATGGGAAGAGTCGCCACAGGGACCGCCTAGAAAATATTACATGATAACCGAGTCCGGAAGAGAGCAGCTAATGGAACTTGACAGAACATGGGAAGAACTTGTAAGTTCAATCAAGACAATCAAGGACATACATGTCAATAATATTCAGGATTTATGAGAAAGACGGAAAGCATAAGTTTGGGAGGCTATTCCTTCACTATGGAGGACAATGCCCTTGAAGCCCTGGGCAATTATCTGGATGAGATACAGAAACATCTGAACGGGAACAGTTGCAGCCGGGAAATAATGGATGACATCGAGGAAAGGATAGCCGAACTTTTCATTGAACGGAACTGTAAGGACACGGTAATAAATATCAGTGATGTAGACTATATCAGACAGACAATAGGATCACCGTCATTGCTCAGTGACAATGATGATAATTCCGGTTATGTGAAAGATGATGGAAAGAAAGCCAAGAAAAGGGTTTTCAGAAATCTAGAGAACAGAAAACTCGGAGGTGTCTGCAGCGGATTCGCCGAATACTTCAACGTGGATGTAATTATCTTCAGGCTCGCATTTGTCTTCCTTTTTGCAACAGGATTCATCAATTTTACCGGAATAGTGGCCACCGTTGTGCTGTATGTTGTATTCTGGCTCATTATTCCCCCAGCAAAAACCGTCGAGGAAAGATGCATGATGCAAGGGAAGCGCTTAGACCTGAGTGATTTTTCCGAAAGAATTTCAGATCCGGCAAAAACCGTATACGGCAAGATGCAGAGAAACAGTCTGGATATAAAGGATGCACCGGCCATCCTGGCGGCACAAAGATTTTTCAAGACTCTGGCAGGAGTGATTTTTACTGCTTCCGGCATACTCATCCTGGTTACATGTTCCCTATATGATATCGTACCGAAACTGATCACCCGTTCATACCTGCACGGAGCCGAAGACATCGGATTCCTTTATTCCCTGGCAAACTCATACAACTGGTGGTTGGTCCTCGGTTCCCTTATAATACTGTCAATCTGGATGATCTATAACGGGATAATTTTTGTCTTCAACCTGAAATCCCCGAAATGGAGGTCCGGAACAATTTTGTTCATCGTCTGGCTTATCTCAGTGATAGTTCTTGCAATATCGATAATCAGAAATCTCATCATCTACAACATGATGATATGATCATGAACAGATTGCGGTTCAACGTGTAATCAGACAAGAGATGATATGACCGAATCAGAAACAAACATGTTTTCCTCACTAATTCTCAATCTATTGTCATTAGAATAAACGAGAGTACCATCTGCGATCATTCTTTCAACGACATTACTGTCCGAATGGTCTTTCAGATAGGCGGCATCTATGCCGGAAGCAGTCCGCAAGGAAAGCATGATCTTTTCCAGAACAATCTGCTCTGGTGAAAGCGATTCCTGTCCGACAATTTCACCGGACAGGAATTTTCTGTCAATATATGAAGACAGGTCGGGATCTGTCCAGAACCTTCTGTGTGAAACGGAATCATAGGAATGTGCACCGGGACCGAAACCCATATAGGAAATATCCCTCCAATAGGCACCGTTGTGTACGGCTTCGAAACCCGGGCGGGCGAAATTTGAAATTTCATAATGGACAAAACCGGCAGAATGGAGTTTTTCCTGAAGGATACTGTACTGTTCGGAACATATATCATCAGAAGCTTCATCATATTTTCCATTTGCCACCATATCGGCAAGGGCACTGCCAGGCTCCACGGACAACTGATAGGCAGATATGTGTTCCGGAGGAATTCCGTTGCCCTCTATATCCAACGCCCTGTCGATTGTGCGCCTCCACAGGTCATTGCCAAGCTGAGACAGACCGAATATGAGGTCCACACTGATATTTCCGAATCCGGCTTTCCTCAAAATGGAATATGCACTGACTGCCTGTCCGGCATTATGCCTCCGGTTCATCCATTTCAGGATACCGTCATCAAAAGACTGGATGCCCATGCTGATTCTCGTGACTCCGAGTTTCAGGAGATGCTCGGCAAATCCTTCTCCCCTGTTTACGATGTCATCCGGATTAACCTCAACCGTAAATTCACTGAAGGACCTGCCGTATCCGTTCCTTTCCAGACTGTCAAGTATCGAATCAAATATTCCGTCAGGAAGGACGGACGGAGTTCCACCTCCTATATAAAGCGTATTCACAGGTGAGGGCAGCGGTTCCCTGAATGAAATTTCATTGTCCAGAGCATCCATGAAATCATAAAAGACATTCCCTCCCGACATGCAGGAGGGAAATGCCTTTCCTATATTTTCCGAATAAAAGCCGCAATAGGTACAGCAACCGCGGCAAAACGGAATATGAATATATATCACTGTTACCTGAGCATTAGTTCCGCCGTTCCGAGCAGAGACTGCTCAGTATAGGCTTCGACGGTATAGATACCCTTCACATATTCAGGAATACCGTTGAGATAAATGCTAAGTTCGACATCCTTGCCCTGATAGTCCACTTCCCTCGAAGCGGAAGCAATCAAAGGCTCGCCGTTCACGGTAAAGGTCTGCTGATCTCCGGCAGTAAGAATGATTCCGTTAGGATCCTTTACCCTTATGTAGACTCTTATCGGGCCCTTCGGAGCAAGATCGTTCTCCACAAGACTGAGAGTGGTCATAAGCCTTACTACCCTGCTGCTTCTGTCGGTAATCTTGTTAGAAGAATTATATGCATCAAGCCTTATCGCACGTCCCTTGATTACTGAACCTGTGGCAACCTGTCCTGACAGATTCTCCACAGTTTTTGAAAGTTCCTGGGAAACCCTCCTGCTTTCGGCTGCCTCCTTTCTGGCTGCAGCGGCATCAGCCGTGAGCTTGCGGTTCAATGTGTTCAGGGAATCTATCTGGACAATATAATTCCTCATTATGCTTCTCAATGTACCCAGCTCCTTTTCATATTGCCTCATCTTGGCCCTGTTTGTAGCCTCTGTCTTCTTTATCCTTTCGATAAGCTGCGATACCTCTTCCCTTGAGGAATCAAGCTGGGAATTGATCGTATCGTAATCCGATGAAAGTGTTGCATAGTCATTTTGCAAAGCTATCATCTGCGCTGTCAGATCCTCCTTTTCAAGATTCAGGTCGTTCACGAGGGACGTACGCTCGAACCAAACATAAGCCAGGACTCCCGCCAGCACTACAGCCAGCGCTATAAGGGAAAACATTATTTTCCTTAATTTCTGTTCCTGAGTATTCTGCTCTTCCATAAAACCGTTAAATTAAATACATTCGAAACACAAATATAGTGAAATAAATGGAATTGCATCATATTCCGCCCATATTTGTCAGCACGGTCTCCATTAGGATTCCTTTTTAGGCAAAGTCAAATAAATTTGTATATTTGCAAATACAGTCAATAAAAACATCTGATATGAAATATTTCGTAAGAGCGGTAAAATACTTTTTCTATTTTTCCATAATGTTCGTGATAATAGTTTCAATACTCGTACTCATAGGAGCAGCCGAGGGAGACATTTCAACAATGTTTGCAGGAGGGACTTCCGCATTATGGAAGATAGCCGCGCTTTTTGCTGCCGTATCGGCAATATATCCGAGTGTAGGCTTCATAAGGAAAGAGTCTTCATTTCCAGGTGAATGGAATAGCGTGAAAGGCGATATCATACGTCACATGGAGAGCCGGTCGTATATTGCTGAAGAGGAAAACGGGACATCCCTGGTTTTCCGCAAGAAAGGTTTCATGAGCAAGTTGTCGAGAATGTTCGAAGACAGAATCACCATATCTCCATGCTTCGGAGGAGCCGTGATTGAAGGAATGAGAAAGGACGCAATCAGAATCTCCGCCGGACTGGAACATGTCCTGAACAGGGATTCGGACACTCGGGAATAAACGAGAGCGGGAAGAACTAAGCGAATGTCATCGGCTCATCTGCTTCGCGGCAGCGTCAAGAGCATCGTAGAAATCACTGCCGAAATATCTGGAAATCGGCTCACGGAGGAATTCGTATACACGTATTCCTTCTTTTTTCCCTTTGGCAAAGGCATCTGCACAAATATCCCACCTGTGCAGATTCAGCGCCCTCATTCCGTTGCGCAGGACCGATACCCGTATAGGATACAGCCAGCATGATATCGGTTTCCGGAAATCTCCTTTTCCTTCGAACCAGAGTTTTTCCATGGAACAGAAACAATTTCCCTCCCTGTCGAAATGGCAATAGGCACATTCTTCGCCTTCCGCCACCAGAGGAGTGACCATATCACCGTCAACATCGATTTCAAAGAAACCTTTTTCCTCAACGGCTTTCCTTCCTCCATCCGTCATCAGAGGAGAGAATATTCCGTAATTCTTTTCAATAGCTCCGGCCTCGCATTCCTCGAGCGGAGCTCCGCTGTCGCCGATTATGCAGCAGCATCCCCTGCATTTTCCGTAGTCGCATGAGAAATATTCAGTCAGTATCTCCTCGGACACAAGACAGTCATCTATCTGTATTATCGTACCATACTTCATACAGTCAAGAAATTTCAGTGGATTACATATTCGACTTTGCTTCCGCCATTCAGCGATGATATTATTTCCCTCACCTTGTCCGGAGTCACCGCATTTATCTTGTCGGCATATGATGTCATGAAATCCTTTCCGTAAGCCACCCTGCAGGAAATCTGTTCAAGCCAATACAAAGGATCCGACTGTCTGACATCGATTTCACTCCTCAATGCCGCCTTATATTCCTCAAGGACGGCGGAATCGATATTCTCATCAGACAGTTTCGACAGCATCCATCTTATGGTAGCCAAGGCATAAATCGGTCCGACATGCCGGACACTGTCGGCAAATCCTTCCAGATTGGCATATTCCGCCGAAACGAGCACATTGATACGTTCCTGAGGATACATCAGTACCTTGAAACCGAATTTCACATCCATTCCGATGGAGGACGCCGCATTAGAGACAGCTTTTTTCATGGCCTCCACCGCTACTCTTGCTGCATAATAATTATCGATACTCATGGCCAGCCTTGAAGACATCACAATATCCACACTCGGCACCGAACCGTCCACCGTATATGTAATCTCGCTGGAAACCGGCTGGTAAAGAATCGAACGATTGGCCACTGCCCTGTTCTGGGTTCTGAAACCGCCTACCATCTTGAGCAGCATTTTCTTCATGTTTTCCTCGGGAATATCCCCTACAAGCACCAGAGCACCGTCATTGGTCTTCGAGAACTGTTGTCTGAAAAAATCCTCGGATTTCGAAGGCAAATCATTAGACAGCCCCTGCATCGTCTTACAGGAAGAATAATTATAGTCAGGACACAAAATGCTGTCAATGGCAGTCATCCTTCCAGCCAGCTCGTCCGAACCGGCCCCGATTTTCACTTCCGAACATGACCTGAAATAATCGAAATCCTCATATTTCCCCCGGTCATTAGCTATTGCCTGAAGAGACTTTATGACCAGCGGAAGTCTCGAAGACGGCGCAGAACCGGAAATCGATATGTGCGATACAGAAACATCGGCATTCATGAATATTCCGTTCGAGCGCAACAGACAGCCGAATGATTCGCTGCTCATTCCGGCTATGGAGCTCGTACCGAGCATGTCAGACAGAAATGCCCCTTCACCTCTCCCGATATCCTGCATTGCCGAATAGCCTCCTCTGAGAACAAGGGCATAATACATCAGCCCGTCAGTCGCCATTTTCCTGTAAATGACCCGCATTCCGTTAGAAAAATGCCAATCCACGATTCCGCCGGTATTTTCTCCCCGGGATTTTTTAACCTTTAGCTTAACTTCCGGAACGAGAAGTTTCAAAGTGTCCGCCTGATCAGCACTGCATGCGGCGCCATAAACTGCAGCACCTGTTTTCCATGCTGATAAAAAAGCATTTCCGATACTTTCCTCATCGGCACCTTCCAGCCCTGTATCGCATGTGAGAATCAGGTTCCTTTGGGAATCCATCAGCCTGGAAGCAAAATTGTTGAAGAGTTTCATGTTGGTTGAATCCGGAATCTCCCTCCCTGAAATGAATGCAAACCTGTCCTTTGCGGAAGCAAGACTCGCGTCATACAGATATGATGCAATACACTTGTTGATATATACATCATTGTCAGTAACACAGGCATTGACCAGATTCTTGATTCTCACAAGGTGTTCGGCATAAGCATCATGGCATTCTTCTTCCGTCGCACCTGTTTCATCAAGATCCGCCAGCACCGAAGCCATGGCGGACAATGCACCATACAGATCTTTGTTCCAAACATTAAGACTTATGGAATAAACCTCATCTCCAGGTCCAGCAACACTGCGGCGGAAACGGCAGTTAAAATCACTGTAGGGAATGCCTTCCGCTTTCATGGCGGAATGTATCCTTTTCTCCAGTATTATTCCAAGAAAACTGCCAAGCTGCTCTGAAATATAAGGCAGGACAGTCGGCATATACTGCCTTGGAATACGCGGTGAGCGGTACGATACGGTAATTGAAGATACTGCAGACGAATCAGTATTTACGACAACCCGCATACTATCCGACGGTGTCCACGCATAATCATCCTGTTTCACAACAAGAGACTTCCTGGCAGGAACCATATATGACAACATGCGCAATTTGGCATTCAGTGAATTCACATCAATATCCCCGGCAATGATTATGGCCTGGGAATCGGTACCGTAATAGCTTTCAAAAAAGGAATCTCCCAGATAAGCCTTGCCTTCTATAATTCCGAAAACAGCCAGAATCGTCGAATCTATCACCGACTCTCCTTTCGATGTCTTGAGATCACTGAAACGGTAGATTGTGGCATCGTCCGTCACTGTGACATAACCGTTCTTCCCCGCATCAAATCCTTTTCTTGACAGAAACACCTGTGGTTTCACCGTGCAGAAGCGCGGCAACTCCGCAAGATTGCCTTTTGCCACAGATACAGCAGAGAGTAATGAAGAGGAATCGGAATCATGCCGGCCGACCTTCTGTACCAAGGCGAAATCCGCATACCCTTTTCTCGTTGGATTGGAGACAAGATAGCATCTGATTCCGTTGGGAAGCGTACTTTGGACAATCGCAGGGTCGCCGGGAAGGCTCGGAATATTCTGGGCATCAGCCAAACCGGGAAAAAGTATCAGAAAAATTACCGATATAACGGCAAAAACATGTTTCATATTGTCAAAAATTTTCATATAAAACCTGACTGAAGTCAGCCGTTGAACCATTTCTGGAAATCATACGGGGTGGCAGGTTTCAATAAATAATCTCAAATAATCACTTTATCGCCTACAAAATTACAACATTTTTTATATTTTTGCATTTATGCGTTTCTGAAACGAAAACATAAACATAAATAACACGACATTATGAAGAAGACAATTCTATTTCTGGTTGCAATTACTATCGCAACCGTTTCCATGTCAGCTCAGGACATGGCTCAGGCTACAGAAATCTACAACAATGGTGCAACCTCACTTTCGATGGGAGACAATGCAGATGCCCTTACGGCTTTCGAGCAGGCGCTTGCCATGGGTGAAGCATGCGGGGAAGACGGTGCCGAACTTGTTGCGAACTGCAAGGACATAATTCCACAGATTCATCTTGCCCTCGCAAAAGATTATATAAAGGCCAACGAATATGACAAGGCTATAACCCACATCGACAAGGCAGCAGAAACCGCTGCAGCGTATGACAATAATCCTGATGTCATTGACGAAGCTGCAGAACTGAAGCCTCAGGTATTCCTCGGGAAGGCAAATGAAATGCTCAACAACAAGGACTTCAACGGAGCTATCACGGAATACGGCAAGATAGTAGCTGCGGATTCCACCAATGCCATCGCACTCGTACGTCTCGGCATGGCTTACGGTGCAACAGGCAAGATTGCCGAAGCTGAAAAAGCATATCTTGCTGCAGCAAGACACGGTCAGGAAGATCAGGCCTACAAGCAATTGTCGACTATCTACATCAAACTCGCTGCAAACGACCTGAAGGCAAAGAAATATTCGGATGCTATTGCAAAAGCATTGAAATCCAACGAATACAAGGAGAATGCCACTGCTTTCAAAGTTGCAGGACAGGCTTCAAGCCAGCTGAAGAAAAATGACGATGCCATAAAGTATTTTGAAAAATATATCGAGCTTTCTCCTAATGCAAAAGATGCAAGTGCAATCAATTGTACAATAGCTGTCCTTGCACAGCAGTCAGGAGACAAGGCTAAAGCCATTGAGTTCTATCAGAAACTTGTCAATGACCCTAAATACGGAGTTACGGCAAAGCAGCAGCTTGAAGTCCTCCAGAAATAATGCGAAAATGACTGGACTGGAACTGCTTGCTCCAGCAAGGAATAAGGAAATCGGCATTGCAGCTATCGGCTGCGGTGCCGATGCCGTATATATTGCAGGTCCTGATTTCGGAGCGAGACAGGCTGCCGGAAACAGCATTGAAGATATAAAGGAGCTCTGTTCCTATGCCCATATGTTCGGCGCAAGAATATTCATAGCACTGAATACCATACTTTATGACAACGAACTGGATACGGCAAGCAGACAGATAGGACAATTGCAGGAGGCAGGAGCCGATGCATTCATAATACAGGATTTGGGGATTGTCAGGATGGCGGCAGACAAAAAGCTCGACATCGGAATTCCCCTGCATGCTTCCACTCAATGCGCAATCAGAACGGTCGAAGATGCCCTATTTCTGGAACATCTGGGGTTTTCAAGACTCATCCTTGAGCGACAGCTCTCTCTCGAAGACATCCGCAGGATACGTCAGGCAACAAATTGCGAACTGGAATTTTTTGTACACGGAGCTTTATGTGTATGTTACAGCGGACAATGCTATATTTCGGAAGAGATTGCCGGGAGGAGTTCCAACAGAGGTGCATGCATACAGGCCTGCCGTTCGAGATTCGATCTTGTGGATTCCACAGGAAAGACACTGATCAGAAACAAGGCCGTACTTTCACTCAAGGATCTCAACCTCAAAAACAGACTCGAAGATCTGGCAGATGCCGGAATCACATCATTTAAGATCGAAGGACGTCTGAAAAACGAATCCTATGTAAAAAACATAGTCAGGGAATATTCGACAGCCCTCGAAGAATTGATTACCCGAAATCACGGGTTCGAAAGGGTATCCTTCGGAAAAATCGAAGGCGGATTCACTCCACGTCCTGAAAAGACTTTCAACAGAGGCTATACAGAACTTTTCATTGACGGCAAAAGAGGACAATGGGCAAGTATGGACAGCCCCAAGTCAATCGGAGAGGAAATAGGAACCGTGATTGAGGTAAATGCCCGCAAAACCAAATTCAAGATAAAATTTTCCGACAAAAGCATATCTCTTGGCAACGGGGACGGCTTTACTTTCGTGAACAGGAAAAATGAAGTGACAGGAATCCGCGGAGACATATGTTCGGGCAATGAAGTCATGTGCAAGCCTTGTCCAGACTTGTTGCCAGGCACTAAAATATACAGGAATCTCAGCACAGCTTTTGAGAAAGAACTGGAAAACAACCAGCCACAAAGACTTATCGGCGTTTCATTGAATGTTGGTGTCATTCAGGAAAACGGAATCATATCCGTAACAGTGCATGCAGAAAGCGAAGACGGCAGAAAGGTTTCCGGCTCCTTCCCGGCAGGATCGGAACGTACTGAAAACATGGACAGGACGATAGCCATGCTTCAGAACCAGCTCGGAAAAAAATCAGGAAACTACTCTTTCCGGGTATCGGAAATCATCAGCGGAGATTATCCTCATATGAGCGCATCATTCATCAATTCCATGAGGCGCGACATAGCAGGAAAGCTCAATCTTCTTCCCTGTCGGAAGAATTTAATGAAACATTGCAGACTATCTTCTGAAACCATATTTTCCGGGAAACCGGACTACAGGCAGAATATAGCGAATGCCGAAGCCATGGCTCTGTACCGGGATTCGTCCGGGTCTGAACCAGAATATGCTTTTGAACTGACACACCGGAGGGGTGCGGAACTGATGAGATCGAAATACTGCATCCGTCATGAAACAGGCATGTGCCTCAAAGACAGGAATCCCGGAATCAGACCATCAACACTCTATCTTGTGAACAACGGCAGGCGATTCCAGCTGGATTTCGATTGCCGCAAATGCGAAATGATAATACTGGGTCATGACTGACCCAGTATTTCGAATGTGAGGTCCACATCACCGAAATGTCCCGAAACATTATTATTTTCAAGAAGATAGCGGCTTGAAAGACTGCCTCTCCAGACAATGTCATCCTTTGTATTGAGAGGTATTGATATTTCAAAGCCATAACTCTTCGACTGGACTTTGACTACCGCCGAACATTTCCAGGTAGTTCTGGTCCCGCCGTCATCCTCTATTATCATGAATGCAGAATTAGTTAGCTGGTCGGTCCAGTCGGAAACCAGTACGGCATTGAACGGCTGCGGCTTGCCTACCTGGTTCCGTCTTACTACGATCATGAAATCCGTCACAGTCGGTGAATAAAGGCGAAGTTCAGCTTCAGTACTGGCAGTGAAATTCTCTACGGAACCAGTCTTCACGAAAAACTCGGATGCTCCGGCAAACCATGAATCAAAATTTCTGTTCATGGTAAAATCCTTTAGAATAAGCGTTTTCAAGCCGGCTGAAGATGGGTTTGCAGCAACTGATTTCGGTCTGACTATCACAGTACCTCCGGAGCCCCATGACGGATCTTCACGCCTGAGAATTTCAAGAGAAGAATATCCGCTGTCTTCATTCCTGTTGATAACCCATACCGGTGTATTCTTTGCAAATTCCTCGTCAACAATAATTTCTTCTATGCGGAAATCATCCTGATTTTCCCCCGGACAAAGTCTGAAACCTATATTCCTGTCCGAATTATCCTCCGGATCGAAAGTAATTACCGGCATGTCCGTACCATTCCAGTTCTCGGAATAAGGCCAGTATATCTGCAGATCGGAATTCTCAAGATAATCTAGAAACTCCTCGGGAGACGGAGCGCCTGCCGCAGAACGCGTCTCCATACCGGAAATCAGACGTTTCCTTATCAGTTCCCTCAACGGTACGGGATATTTTGAGGCAGCATCCGCTTTGGTGCTTGCATCACATCCCACCCCGGCCCCCGGATTCGCAAACAGGTCCTTCATCATGTATTCCTCATCATAACCGTTCCCGGACGACAGGGAAACCGCATCATGCACTTCCTGCATCTGGTCTCTCCCTATTCCGGTTTCAGACAAAAGGACCGCAACATCTTCAAGAGTTGCGGAAAAAGCACCGGATGACTCGTCCCCGTTCCCGGGAACATCGATTCCGGCATCATTGCACGATGATGCAAATACAGCCATCGCGAACATGGTCACAACAAAAAACCTTTCCATCTCTTTTTTTTGCAAAGAGATAAAAGATTATCCGTGTTCGGAAAAGGAACACGGATATTACCTGGCTTCTTATTTTTCAAAAGAGACAAAACGGTCCCGTTCATTGAAATCCTTGACCAGCTTCACATTCCTGAAACCGCAGCTTCTGAAAAGCTCTGCTGTCTCCTTCCCGAGAAATTCGTTGATTTCCAGATATGCTGTTCCACCGGACTGCAGTTTTTCCTTTGCCCACACGGAAATATGGCGGTAGAACAAAAGCGGATCATCATCCGGTACAAACAAAGCAAGAGCCGGTTCGAAAGCAAGGACATTTGTCCTCATTGCGGTTTTTTCCTTCTCCCTTACATAAGGCGGATTGCCCAGTATCATATCGAATTTTCCGAATTGCTCCAAAATATCGGTGTCCATTATATCAGCTTTGATAAATTCCGGAGCGATTGCGGAATTCTTTTTAAGTTCCCGGGAAAAATCCTGATTGGAAGCGACATCTACCGCATCCTCTGAAATATCCACACCCGTAACGCGTATTCCCGGCACTTCGAGGGCAAGCGTCCAAGCTACACATCCGGAACCGGTACACAGGTCCAGAACTTTCACCGCTTCTGCATTTTTGCCGTATGCCTCACGCAACCTTTTGATTCTCAATGCCTCTTCTACGGCCTTTTTACAAAGTATTTCTGTTTCCGGTCTCGGAATGAGCACTCTTCCGTCGACATGGAACCTGCGGCCGAAAAAAGTCTCATATCCCAGGATGTACTGTACGGGCTCTCCCGCAGCCAGCCTGCCGACCAGATTCCGTATATGCTCCAGCCTGGATTCGGGAACCTCGTACGAAGGTTCTACTATATGGGTATATTTCTTGATTCCCAGAACACCTTCAAACAAAGCAAGCACCAGTGCATGCGCTTCTTTCGGGTCCGGATACTCCGCCGCAAGCAACTTCTCGCTTTCGGCTATCAGATCTTTCAACGACACGTGTTAAGAATTATTTATTATACATGATAGGAATTCGGTCATGTCGATTCCCGCAGTTCTGACCATCCTCGGCACAAGAGAAGCGTTCGTCATTCCCGGTATGGTGTTCACTTCCAGAAAATATATCCCGTCATCCGCAAGGATATAATCGAAACGGACAAGGCCGGAACATCCCAAATGCACATACAGCCTACGTGAGACTTCCTGGATTTCGGAGGCAAGTTCCGGTTTTATGTCTGCCGGACATATTTCCTTGCTTTTGCCATTGTACTTTGCCTCATAATCGAAAAACTCATTCTCCGATATAATTTCCACTATAGGGAGAGCGGCTACCGATTTCCCGTCAAAATATACTGCATCGGTAACTTCCCGTCCGTCGACGGCCTTTTCTACAAGCACGGTCTTGCCTTCGGAAAAAGCCGCTTCCAGCGCACTGTCCAGACCGGACTCTGACTTCACTTTTGTCACTCCGAAACTGGAACCTCCGTCAGTCGGTTTTACAAAAACAGGGAAGCCAAGCCTGGAGGCGACCTTTTCAGCCAGTCCTGCGGTATCTTCTCCTTTCCTTACGAAGATATCGGGCGCACACTTGACATAATCGGCATCACGCAGATAGCTTTTACATGAAAATTTGTCGAAAGTCATTGCGGAAACGAAAGAATTGCACCCGCTGAAAGGAATTCCGAGCATCTCGAGATAGCCTTGCATCAAACCGTTTTCCCCTGGTGTTCCATGCTGCATTATGTAGACGAAGTCGAATTTGACCTTTCCGCCGTCCAGCACGACCGAAAAATCCGTCTTGTCTATCTGTGGACGTTTCCCTTCAGGAAAGATAACCCTCATGGAATCTTTTTTCCTATAGGCTGCCAGAGTCCAGCTGCCGAACCTGGCGAATATTTCATAAACATCGTATTTGGAACCGTCGATTCTCGAAGCGGTAAATTCACCGCTGCGGCAGGAAACCTCCCATTCGGAACTGTCGCTTCCATAGATTACCGCAATAGATCTGATTTCTGACATAGCATTCATTCAAAATAATATTCTTCACTTTCATCTGCCCTTACGGATGCATCGCCGTCACTTCCGTCACAATCGAGATTCAGGTTTATACCCGGAGGTGCGATGAAATGATCCGTCTCGGAAATACCGAGAGTCCCGTCCTTGATAACTTTCTGCATAAACAGTCCCCAGATAGGCAGAGCCATGTTTGAGCCACCTCCCAGCGACAGGGACTGGAAGTGGACCTGTCTGTCTTCAGCTCCGACCCAGACTCCGGCCGTAATAGTCGGGGTATAACCGATGAACCAGCCGTCGGCCTGGTCATTTGTAGTACCCGTCTTTCCGGCAATTTCACCTTTAAGGCCATACTTGGCCCTCAATCTTACCGCTGTTCCGCTATTTACGACACCCTGCATGAGATTGGCCATAAGGAAAGCCGTCTGCTCGCTGATTGCCTCTCTCTTCCTGTTATTGAATTCACCGAGGACATTCCCCATATTGTCTTCTATCCTTGTAACGAATATAGGAGAGACATATACGCCACGAGAAGGGAAAGTATTGTATGCCGCCACCATTTCGAAAAGTGAAAGGTCGGCCGGTCCGACACATAGTGAAGCAACTTCATCGATATGGCTTCCTATACCCATCTTTCGCATCATCTCTGCCATTGCATGAGGGCCGAACTGCTTCATCAGATAAGCGGAAATGTTATTGCTGCTTTTCGTCAGCCCCCACTTCAAAGTGACGGTCTGCCCTATCCATTCATCCCTGTCGGTACTCTTCGGTGTCCATGTATCATCTCCGATAATGAAGGTCTGCGGCACATTCACGACCTTGTCGCAAGGAGACATGCCTTCCTGCATTGCAAGAGTATAGAGGAACGGCTTGATGGTGGAACCCACCTGCCTCTTTCCCTGACGCACATTGTCATATTTGAAATATCTGTAATCCGGTCCTCCGACATATGCCTTTACTTTTCCTGTCTCCGGTTCTATGGCCATAAACGCAGCCCGGAGATGAGATTTGTAGTAACGTATGGAATCGTCCGGCGTCATCAAGGTGTCGACATAGCCTTTGCTGTTCCATGAAAAAAGGCGCATGTTCACCTTTTCCCTGAAACTTGCCTGGATTTCCGATTCCGAAGCTCCGCGGGCCTTCATCGTTCTGTAACGGTCGCTCCACCTGCGTGCCTGCTTCATGAGCAGATCAATAGTGGCCTTGTCTATATCGTTGGAGAACGGCTTGTTTGTCTTGTATCTAAGATCCCTCCAGAAACTGTTCTGCAGGTCTTTTCCCAGATGCTCGGCCACTGCCTCTTCAGCATACTGCTGCATCTTGTAATTGATTGTCGTATATATCCTCAAGCCGTCCTTGTCAAGATTATATTTTGTGCCGTCGGCCTTCAGATTCTTGTTAAGCCATCCGTAAAGCTGGTCATCGGCCCACAGGAGTGAATCCACGACATAATCTTCATAAACGGAATAGGAAGACCTTTTAGGCTCGGAGGCATTCATGGTCCTGCGCAGCATATCGCGGAAATAAGGGGCCAGACCGGCATTGTGGTCCTGAACCTGATAGGAAAGGGTTATCGGTATCTGCTTAACGGAATCCGCTTCGGCCTTTGTCAGAAAACCTGCCTTCTCCATCTGGCCGATCACGAAGTTCCTCCGCACCAAAGCCTTGTCAGGATTGAGCACCGGATTGTATCTCGTAGGTTTGTTCACCATACCTACGAGCATGGCGCTCTCCTCGACGGTAAGAGATTTCGGATTTTTCGCGAAGAATGTCTGTGACGCAGCCTTTATGCCATAAGCGTTGCTGCCGAAGAAAATCGCGTTCATATACATGTCCATGATTTCCTCCTTGGTATAGTTCCGTTCCAATTTCACGGCAGTGATCCATTCCTTGAGTTTTATCCATACCATCCTTACAGTTGAAACACCCGGAATGCTGCTGCTCACATCCTTTCTCGGATAAAGAGTCTTTGCCAGCTGCTGCGTTATGGTACTTCCGCCTCCCTGACTCGAATCGCTCATAAGCAGAGTCTTGAACATGACACGTCCCAGACTCACGAAGTCAATACCGGCATGATCATAGAACCTTACATCCTCGGTTGCAACCGCCGCCTCGACCAGATAGGGAGACAGCTCATCATAGCTTACATAAGATCTGTTTTCTATATGGAAGGTTGTCAGAATCTCACCGTCTTCGGCTATCACCTGTGTGGCAAGCTTGCTTTCGGGATTCTCAAGTTCCTCAAAAGAAGGGATATCAGCGAAAGCCCAGACAAGAAGCAACATTACCGTCATCGAAACCAATGGAAGGAGGAACAGAATCCAAAACCATTTGACTATCTTCCGTTTTGTACCGTCATTCATAAAAAGCAATTAAAAATGTTCAACGCCGCATGGCATTCTCCATACGAGCCGCAAAATTAGCAACAAAATTTGGAAATATGCTCAGTTTATAATTTACTTTGCAGTCCTAAATCATTTGAAATCTGTCAGGATTCGTTCATTCGCTTCCTATTAAACAATAACGAAATGGGGGAAAATCTTGTAATAGTCGAGTCTCCGGCGAAGGCCGGCACGATTCAGAAATTTCTCGGAGACGGATATGTCGTGAAATCCAGCTACGGACACATCCGCGATCTCCACGACAATTCTCTGAGCATTGATGTCGAACACAACTTCAAGCCGGACTACATCATACCGGAAGACAAGAAGAAAGTGGTAGCCGATTTGAAAAAAGAAGCTGGCAAGGCATCTGTCGTATGGCTTGCATCCGATGAAGACCGCGAGGGAGAAGCAATCTCATGGCATCTTTTCGAGACACTGGGGCTCAAAGAAGAGAATACAAGGAGAATAGTGTTCCATGAAATAACGAAAACGGCTATTACGAACGCTATCGGGAATCCGAGGAAAATAGACATGAACCTTGTTGACGCCCAGCAGGCGAGGAGAGTCCTGGACAGGCTGGTAGGTTTTGAACTTTCTCCCGTATTGTGGAGAAAGGTACAGCCGAAACTCTCTGCCGGAAGGGTCCAGTCGGTAGCATTGAGACTCATCGTTGACAGGGAAAGGGAAATCATGAATTTCAAGAGGGAATCCTTTTACAGGATATCCGCCTCTTTTCATCCCGAAAAATCTCCGGAAGGGACATTGGTGAACGCTGTTCTGGAACGGAAGATGACCAATCTGGAAGAGGCAAGAAAGTTCCTTGAGCAATGTGACGGAGCTGTATTTTCAATCCGGGAAATAAGCAGAAAAAAAGGTACGAGATATCCTGCAGCGCCTTTCACCACTTCATCGCTCCAGCAGGAGGCTTCCAGAAAACTGAAATTTTCGGTTGGACTGACAATGAGCTTAGCCCAGAAGCTGTATGAAGCCGGATTCATAACATATATGAGGACGGACTCGACGAATCTGTCATCACTTGCGATAAATACGGCCAAAAAGTTCATAACGGACAATTTCGGTGAAGAATATTCGAAACCGAGACAGTTCAAGACAAAGACAAAGGGAGCTCAGGAAGCACATGAAGCCATACGTCCGACATATATGGAAAACACGGATATACCGGGGACCGCTCAGGAAAAGAAACTGTATGAACTGATATGGAAAAGGACAGTAGCATCCCAGATGGCCGATGCTGAAATAATGAAGACCGAGATAAAGGTTGGCTCCGACAGGTTCGACGCCAAATTCGCAATTTCGGCTTCGGAAGCGATATTCGACGGTTTCCTGAAACTTTATATGGAAAGCAGCGACGACAACATGTCCGACGATGAAGAAGTCATACTTCCAGAAATGCATGAAGGAGACATGATGTTTTCGGACTGCATCTCCGCCGAATGCCGGTTCACCGCACCTCCGGCAAGGTATTCCGAAGCCACTCTTGTCAAGAAACTTGAAGAACTCGGCATCGGCAGACCTTCCACCTATGCCCCGACAATATCGACGCTGACAAAAGGACGGGGCTATGTCATCAAGGGGGACAAGGCAGGAGAAGAGGTCTGGAACCGCAACCTGCAGCTCAGGGACGGCATAATCTCGGAAACGGTCAGGAACGAGAAAATCGGTGTGGAGAAGAACAGGCTTCTGCCTCAGGAAATAGGAATGATAGTGACCGATTATCTGGTAAACAACTTCAGGGAAATCCTTGATTACGGATTTACGGCACACGTTGAACAGGATTTCGACAAAATCGCAGCGGGGAAACTTGGATGGACCGATGTGATTTCCGATTTCTACTCACCTTTCCATACTCAGGTGGAAAGCACCCTCAGAAACCATGAATACGGAAATGCGACCAGGGAACTCGGTAATGACCCGAAAGACGGAAAGCCTATCTATGCGAAATTCGGACAATACGGAGCATATCTGCAGAAAGGGGAAGGCGAAGATAAAGTCTATGCCAGCCTCGGGCCGGGACAGCTCATAGAAAGCATAACACTGGAAGAAGCTGTCAGGCTGTTCGAACTGCCAAGGAAAGTCGGGAACTACGAAGGCACAGATATAATATGCACAAAAGGAAAATTCGGGCCATACCTTAAATATGGAACAAAGAACATTTCCCTTCCAAAAGGCGAGGATCCCATGACTGTTTCCCTCGAAAAATGTATCGAACTGATTGTCAAGGCTCAGGAGAAACAGACAAGCAACATCATATCGAATTTCGAAAATTCCGGAATTCAGGTGTTGAACGGACAGTACGGCCCGTATATCAAATGCGGAGGCAAAAACTACAAACTGCCAAAAACATGCACTCCTGCCGGGCTCAGCGAAGAAGACTGTCTCAGAATAATCGGGGAATCGCAACCGACAGAGAAAAGAAAACGCAAAAAAAAGTTATAATCTGTTAGCGATTCGCTTTATTTACTTGCTTTTTTCAATTATTGATAATAACTTTGCAAAATAATATAACCATCCAATATTATGCCTAGTTATCATATTGACCATATCGATCAGAAAATCCTGTCTTTTCTTGTAAAGAATGCCAGGATGCCTTTTCTGGAAATCGCACGTGAGTGCGGCGTTTCCGGAGCCGCCATACATCAAAGGGTTAAAAGGCTTGAAGCCAACGGTGTCATTACCGGATCGAGGCTGCTTGTCAAGCCTCAGGCTTTAGGTCTGAACGTATGTGCATTCATCAGCGTTTCCTTGTCAGAAGCAAACAAATATCCTGAAGTAATCGAGTCATTCAAGAAAATATCAGAGATTGTGGAATGCCATTTCGTGACGGGTCAGCATGCATTGCTTCTGAAGATTTACTGCTTCAACCATGACCATCTGATGGAAGTGCTGGTAAATACCATACAGAAGATTCCGTATGTACAGTCTACTGAGACACTCATTTCCCTGGATCAGGCAATCGAGCGTCAGGTATGGGTCAAGGAATATCAGAATACCAGTTTCTCCAGCAGCACACGTAAAAACAAGGAAAATCAACAAGAATAGCCTGAATCAGGTCAATGCCTTTCAATCTGCCTCATGGCTATATATTCAGCCATAGGCAGGTCTTCCGGAACTGTAACCTTAATATTGGTACGTTCGCCTTCCGTATAATGAATGTCAAAACCGCATTTCTCGACGACAGAGGCATCGTCGGTAAAGTCTGTGTCATATGCTGTTTCATAAGAACGCCTGAGTATACCGGAAGAGAATATCTGCGGTGTCTGGGCGCCGTACACATATTTTCTCCCTATATTCTTATCCTGTATCCGCTTCAGCACATGCCCTTCATTTTCGTCTGACAGCAGTTTGACGGTATCTACACTTGGGATGACCGGCACTACCGCCCCATAGGTTTCGGCAAGATCGAACAGCCTGGAAACAAGTCCGGAAGACACCAGCGGCCTCACACCGTCATGTACGGCGACAAGGCAGTCTTCCCGTATCTTTTTTAATCCGTTGCGTACCGAATGGAATCTTGTGATTCCACCCTCCGCCAGAGTCTGGGGATAAATGAAATTTCTTGTCCTGCAATAATGCTTCCAGTATTCTATATGGTCCGGAGGAAGGACTGCCACTATCCTGATATCCGGTACGGCCGCAATGAATTTCTCCATTGATATCTGAAGTATGGCTTTCCCTTCGATTTCCAGGAACTGTTTGGGAATCCCGCTTCCCATCCTCCGGCCGGAACCTCCGGCCAAAACCATGAGTACTCGTTTCATGATGACGAAATTTATTGTATACGCAAATGTAGTCAGCTATTTCATTTTTATCAATAAAGAAAGAACTTTACACAAAATTTATAATGAGAAAAATTTAAACAGCTTCTAAAGTTGAAGATAGAAATTAAAAAAAAGTGTGTAACTTTACGCGGAATATCAAATTTGCCAACTATGGGTTTTTTAACACAAGAACTTGCCATTGATTTGGGTACTGCCAATACCGTCATTTTCCAGAATGACCAGATAGTATTGGACGAGCCCAGCATCGTGGCAATAGACAATAATACCGGCAAGCTCATTGCATTGGGGCAGAAAGCTAAACTGATGCACGAAAGGGTCAATCCGGGCATCAAGACCATAAGGCCGTTGAGGGATGGTGTCATAGCAGACTTCAATGCCGCTGAAATGATGATAAGAGGATTCATCAAACAGGTCAACAGCAGGCGCAGATCCATTTTCTCGCCGAATCTCAAGATAGTCGTAGGCATCCCTTCCGGCAGTACGGAAGTAGAAATTAGGGCTGTGCGCGATTCTTCCGAACACGCAGGAGGAAGGGACGTATACCTCATATTCGAACCTATGGCCGCTGCACTCGGAATAGGGCTGAATGTTGAAGAACCGAAAGGAAACATGGTTGTCGACATAGGAGGAGGAACAACGGAAATTGCAGTCATTTCCCTTGGAGGAATAGTGAAACAGAACAGCATCAAGGTTGCCGGAGATGTTTTCACAAGCGATATCCAATACTACCTGAAACAGCAGCACAACATCAAAGTCGGCGAAATAACCGCAGAAAAGATAAAGATTGCCGTCGGTTCCGTAATACCGGATCTTGATGTGGAACCGGAGCCTTTCGTGGTACGCGGTCCTAATCTGATGACTGCGCATCCTGTCGATGCTACCGTAACATATCAGGAAATAGCCCATTGCCTTGACAAGTCCGTATCAACCATCGAGTCGGCTATTCTTCATGTTCTGGAACAGACTCCGCCGGAGCTCTATTCCGACATAGTGGAAAACGGTATATTCCTTTCAGGAGGAGGAGCCCTGCTCAGGGGACTTGACAAGAGGCTTTCCGAAAAGGTCAATATTCCTTTCCATGTTGCGGAAGACCCGCTCAGGGCCGTTGCCCGCGGAACGTGCCTCGCATTGAAAAATACGGACCATTATTCTTTCCTTATGAGATAAGATGCCAAGAAAAAATAATTTTCTCTCTTTCATAGCCAATGCAGCTATCTTCATCATTTTGGAGATAGCTGCATTGGGTTTGCTCGTACATAACGGAGAACTGCAGAATCTATGGATTTCAAGGGGACTCCAGGCTACTCAGGCGTACTTTTTCGGAAAGATTGAAAACATCGGCAGATATTTCTCCCTGAGGAAACAGAACGACATGCTGGCTCTGAAGAATTTCAGGCTGGAACAGGAGCTCAGACGGTACAGGCATTTGTCCGGTATTCAGAATCAGGAGAATCCCGACAGCAATATCATCGGGAACTTCGTTTACCTGCCGGCCACCATTGTGAAACTGAGCAGAAATACCCAGCACAACTACATGATCCTCGACAAGGGATACGAGGACGGAATTACGAACCGTTCCGGAGTGATTACTGACAAAGGGGTCATAGGTATAATAGATGCCGTGAGCAGACATTACAGCTATGCCATAATATTCACCAATACGGACATGCACGTAAGTGCAAGAGTCGGTCATGAGGGTCCGATCGGCCCTATGGAATGGGACGGCATAAGCACCAACGGAGGAATACTCAGGGAAATCCCGCACCATATACCGGTAGAAAACGGCGATACCGTATTCACCAGCGGATTTTCCTCAATGTTTCCCGCAGATATCCCGATAGGAATAGCCCGTGACAAAAAACTTGTCAACGGAGCTACATACGACATACGGACTGAACTTTTTGAAGATTTCAGCGCGCTTAAATATGTGACCGTGGTAAAGAACCTCGACACGGCTGAAATCGAACTACTGGAAGAAAGATGAGGAACAATCAGAACTTTGCAGTGCTTTTCATAATGATGCTGATAGGGCAGATTCTTATCAGCAACTATTTTCATTTCACCCCTTATCTGTCTCTTTCGGTTTTGCCTGCCATGATTCTGTGCATGCCGCTGTCAGTAAATACAAACCTGTGCATGGCTGCCGCATTCGTCGCCGGGACAATTACCGACATGTTAGGGGAAGGAGTATATGGTATGAATGCCGTTGCACTCATACCGGTAGCCCTGTCAAGGAAAAGTCTCATACGCATCATCATGGGTGAGGACCATATCACAAGGTCTGAAGATTTTTCCTTCAACAAAAACGGTCCTGCAAAAATAGCCATGGCATTGGTGATTGCCCAGAGCATCTTCTGGTGCATATACATCTTTGTGGACGGGGCAGGTACAAGACCGTTCTGGTTCAATGCCGTCAGGTTCATATCTTCCGCCGCATGCAGCACCCTGATATCTATCCCGGCTACAATGCTACTCACACCGAATGACAGAAAATAGCGCGGCATGAAACTGAACAGAAAAAACAAACTGCTTGCAGGCCTCCTTACGGTGGCCGTCATCCTGCTGTCCAAACTGTTCTATATCCAGATAGTGAACAACCGCTACAAGATAGACGCCAGCAACAATTCGATGGTTTATTCCATAATATATCCTACCAGAGGAATCATATATGACAGGAACGGAAAGATTCTGGTCGGAAACAAGGTTGCATATGACCTGCTGGTCACTCCAAAGGAAGTTGAAAAGTTTGATACGCTTACTTTATGCGAAATACTTGACATTTCTCCGGAATTTGTGAGGGACAAAATGAACGAATACAGGAAAAACAGGAGAAGAATCGGATATCAGTCGGTTGTGATGCTCAAACAGATACCTCCTGAAACGTATATGAAATTCGCTGAACTATCCTACAAGTTTCCGGGATTCAAGGGACAGGCCAGAAGCATAAGGGAATACCCGTATGATGCCGGCGGAAACCTGCTCGGATACGTTTCAGAAGTCGATGCTGACTTCATAAAGCGGAACCCGGAATACAAGTCCGGAGACTATGCCGGCAAAACGGGCATTGAAGCAGCAATGGAGCAGGAGCTCAAAGGTGAAAAAGGTTACAACATCTACCTCAGGAACTCGAGAAACAGAATAGAGTCCAGATACAGGAACGGAGAAATGGACAAGGAGGCCATACCGGGAAACGAGGTCACGACTACTATCGATGCAGAACTCCAGCATTACGGGCAGATGCTGATGGAAAACAAGGTCGGTAGTCTGGTCGCCATTGAACCGTCGACGGGCGAAATTCTGACCATGGTATCAAGTCCGGGCATAAATGTCTCCATGCTTGCAGACATAGGAAAGCACTATAACGAGATAGCCTCGAATCCCTACAAGCCTATGTTCAACAGAGCTGTACAGGCGCCATATCCGCCGGGATCAGTCTTCAAGCTTGTCAACGGCCTGATTGGACTGCAGGAAGGAGTTCTCGCTCCGGACACCTACTATCCGTGCAGCATGGGATACCATTTCGGCGGGCACAAACTCGGCTGCCATGCCCACAAGTCCCCGATTAACCTCGAAGAGTCAATCATGATGTCCTGCAATGCATATTACTGTTATGTACTGAGAGCCATTCTTGAAAACCGGAAATACTCCTCTATAGCCGAGGCTCTGGACAAGTGGAACGAATACGTGAAGAGTTTCGGATTCGGCAGGAAGCTCGGAAGCGATTTTCCTTCGGAGCTCGGTGGTTCTATTCCGGATGCAAAATACTACAACAGAATATACGGGAAAGGAGGCTGGAAGGCCACGACAGTCATTTCGCTTTCCATTGGCCAGGGAGAAATAGGGTGTACTCCCCTGCATCTGGCAAATCTTTGTGCAACCGTAGCGAACCGTGGATATTACTACATCCCTCACATTGTCAAGGCTTCAGAAAACATTGTGATAGACCCCAAATATTATGAGAAACAGTACACCATGGTCGACACAGCGCATTTCAAAAAAGTCATAAACGGAATGTACAGGGCTGTCAACAGCGGTTTCGGATCGGGAGGTACGGCCAGCATTGCCGCCGTAGAGGGCCTTGAGATATGCGGGAAAACCGGAACGGCACAGAATCCCAGAGGAGCGGACAACTCCGTATTCATCTGTTTCGCACCGAAGGACAATCCGAAAATAGCGGTTGCCGCATATCTTGAAAATGCAGGATTCGGAGCCACCTGGGCAGCTCCGATAGCATCCCTGCTGGTTGAAAAATATCTTGAAGGTGAGATAAGCGAGAGCCGCAAACCTCTCGAACAAAGAGTTCTGGACGGAAATCTTATGGACAGGGTAAAAAAGGAATAGAGGATGAGACTGAACAGCACATCAAGGAGAAGCCTGGCTGAAACCATAGATTGGAAACTGGTGATATGCTATCTGCTTCTGATATTCATCGGATGGATGAACATCTATGCTTCCGTACATTCGTCGGAAGCGGAATCCATTCTGGATATGGGAAGCCGGAGCGGCAAACAATTCATATGGATAATTTCGGCCATAGGACTCGCAGGAATCATCCTGTTTATCTTCAACCCGAATATTTATGAGAGTTTTTCCTTCCTGTTCTATATTTTCACTCTGGGGATGCTTATTGCCGTTATATTCCTAGGTGTCGAAGTGAAAGGTTCCAGATCATGGTTTGCTTTCGGCGACATCAGGTTTCAGCCGGCTGAAATATCCAAGATAGCGACATCTCTCATGCTGGCGACTGTCATGAGCCAGTCCGGGTACAGGATAAGCAATTTCCGGAACTTTATCATTACAGCCCTTGTCATACTTGTGCCGATGGTCATTATCGTGGCGCAAAGTGAAACAGGTTCGGCCCTGGTATATGTTGGTTTCATATTCATGCTTTACAGGGAGGGCCTGTCCGGATGGCTTATTGCTCTGATGGGGCTGGTGATATTGACATTCATCCTCACACTGACAACGTCATCATATGTTTCAATTCTGGTCCTCGGCTCGGTGATTGGCCTGACCAACTGCCTCCGGTCCGGAAAAATGAAAAAATGGCTGTATACAACCCTTCCTGTCATCATATTGTTCTCGGCAGTCCCGTTCATATGCAAAAGCGTAATGGAGTCAAGACCGGATCTGACCTTCCTGTCAGATGGCGGACAATTGTATCTGCTGCTCGGAGTCTCCGCCGCATATACAGTTTACTCGGTTTACGAAGCATACCGGGAAAGGAATCTTTTCAAAGGACTGTCGGTGCTGACCTTCACAGTCGGCATCCTGCTCGTTTTTTCTGTAGACTTTGTTTTCAACGAAGTCCTTCAGGATCACCAGAGGAAAAGAATAGAGGTTCTGCTCGGAATGAAGGAAGACCCGATGGGCGTAGGATACAATGTGAACCAGTCCATGATTGCGATAGGTTCCGGAGGTTTTCTCGGAAAGGGTTTCATGAACGGGACACAGACGACTTACGGTTTCGTTCCGGAGCAGACTACGGATTTCATTTTCTGCACTATCGGTGAGGAATGGGGATTTGCAGGTTCATCCATTGTAATCCTGCTGTATGTTTTCATGATATGGCGAATCATATCCGATGCTGAAAAAAGCAGGGAAAATTTCACAAGGATATACGGATATTGTGTCGCAAGCTGCATCTTCATGCACCTGTTCATCAATATAGGAATGACAATAGGACTGATGCCGGTCATAGGGATTCCCCTTCCATTCATAAGCTACGGCGGGTCATCCCTATGGGCATTCACTATTCTTCTGTTCATATTCATCGCCTTGAACAAGAAGGAGAGCAAGTATTTCTGACAGCCGTACGGAATCTATTCTCCGTAAAGATACCTGTGCTGTCCTGGAGTAAGACTGTCAATCTCGTATCCCCAGTATCTGAGTTTTCTCACTGCAACCTCTTCATCTATGGAACGCGGTATTTCATATACCATGTTTCCCGCACTTCCGTGGAGAGAATCCCTGTTGTCGGCAAGATATTTTGCTCCGAGAGCCTGTATTGCGAATGACATATCCATTATTTCCGCCGGATGTCCGTCACCTGCGGCGAGATTTACCAGACGTCCTTCGGCAATGACATATATCGTCCTGGAATTCGGAAGTCTGAACCCTTCGACATCTTTTCTCGCAATAAATGACTCCGTCGAAAGTCTTCTGAGACCTGCAACATCGACTTCAACATCGAAATGTCCGGCATTGCAGCAGATTGCCCCATCCTTCATTTTCAGGAAATGCCCGTCGGTAATTACCGAATTGCAGCCGGTCACAGTTATGAATATGTCACCGTATCCGGCAGCTTCGGACATCGGCATCACCTTGAAACCGTCCATCACGGCTTCCATAGCCTTTATTGGATCTATCTCGGTAACGATGACTCTTGCCCCCAAACCCTTGGCTCTCATCGCAACTCCCTTTCCGCACCATCCGTATCCGGCAACAACCACATCCTTGCCTGCAACTATGAGATTCGTCGCCTTGTTTATACCTGTCCATACGGACTGTCCGGTACCGTAACGGTTGTCGAAAAGATGCTTGCAATCCGCATCGTTAACAAGCATCATCGGGAATTTCAGCAGCCCTGACCGGTTCATGGTGCGGAGCCTCATTATTCCCGTTGTCGTTTCTTCGCATCCTCCGATTACTGCAGGAATAAGATCCGCATAATCGGAATGCATCATGGACACCAGATCTCCCCCGTCATCGATAATAATATTCGGAGAAGCTTCAAGTACTTTCCTTATATGGGCTTCATATTCGGAAGATGCGGCATTGTACCATGCGAATACGTTCATCCCGTCTTCGACAAGTGCTGCGGCCACGTCATCCTGTGTGGACAGTGGATTGCTTCCCGTCACATACATTTCTGCTCCGCCGGCAGCAAGCACCTCGCAAAGATATGCAGTCTTTGCTTCCAGATGGACGGACAAAGCTATTTTCAATCCTTCAAATGGTCTGGAGATCCGGAACTCCTCTTCCAGCCCGTTAAGAAGAGGCATGAAATGTCTTACCCAATCGATTTTAATCCTGCCGTCTTTCCACAAAGCACTGTTTCTTATTTCACTCATGACAATTATAAGACAAAAAGAGGGTGAAATCATTCACCCTCGAGTTAATTATTTTCCGATGATGCTAAAGATTCGGGTTGAGAGTCTTCCAGTCAGCCACAGCCGGGATGATTCCCAGTTCTATAATCTCGTCACGCATCTTGCAGAGGTGCCGGTAAGATGCGTCGAGAGCAGCCATCTCGTCAGCAGTACCTTCGACATCTGTATAATGTACGCCTTCCGCATCGATTACGGTAGGCATAGCCATCATCACGTTCTTGTAAGAAGCCGTGTTCACATAGCAGCCTGCAGGCCATGTGAATTTCTTTCCGCCCATCGCTGCGGCAATCATTTCCACGGAAACATAAGAAGGACTCTGGAAAGAGGAACGTCCCCTGAGTTCGATGATTTTCTTTCCTCCCTGAATTACATTTCCTTTTATTTCCTCCCATCTTACCAGAGGAAGCGATGTGCCGAGAAGTTCGGCGAACGGTTTGCCGTCAACAACCGCCTTGGATGCGAATACGGCCATCTGTTCTCCGTGTCCGCCGTAGGTATGGCAGTTCTCCACCTTGCTCTGCTGTACTCCGAATTCCTTTGCAAGGGCGCTCTGAAGCCTGGTTGAATCCAAAGCCGCCAAAGTAGTGAGCTGAGACGGTTTCAGACCGGAATGCAACAATGTAACAAGACCGGTAAGGTCTGCCGGATTGAAAATGATAACGACATGTTTCACGTCAGGACAATATGTCTTGATATCCTTTCCAAGCTGCTCGGCAATTTCGCAGTTGCCTTTCAGAAGATCTTCACGAGTCATGCCCTGTTTACGCGGAGCTCCGCCGGAAGAAATGACATAGGATGCTCCGGAAAGAGCCTCTTTAATGTCGGAAGTATAAGTTATGCTGGCGCCCTCAAAAGCACAATGGAACATTTCCTCCGCTACTCCTTCAAGACCCGGTCCATAAGGATCATACAGGCAAAGGTTCGGTGTCAAACCCATCATAAGGGCGGTCTGAGCCATATTAGAACCAATCATTCCGGCTGCGCCCACGATGGTCAATTTTTCATTAGTCAAAAATTCCATAATCTGTAATTGTTTTGTTTGTTAAAACTTCTTGCAAATATAATAATTTTCAAATATGTACGTCCATTAATCGGACAACAAAAAAAAATCACTATATTTGCCCCGTTAACATCAAGAAACATTAAACGGTAATACGACGTGGAACCTCCCAGTCATACTCAGACAGAACTGAAATCCAGAACGGAATCGAAATCCGACGATCCGTTATCGGAATGTGTGTTCATGATTCTCGGTGACGTATCCCCGGAATATACGGAGAGACATTACGTGTGCGCCTATTCGGTACACACGGGTTTGTCGTATTATGTCGGCATTGCCGGCAGTTTGATTTCATGACTGAAATTTTCAATGCATATATGGGACTTTACTTAAGAAAGAAACTTGACAATAAAGCGGAAGTATCAGTATGGCAGATTACGGAAACCGAGCAGGAACTCATAGCCCTCAGTTCCGTACCTACCGATGAGATGGAGGAAATTTCGCTCATACGCAGCGAAGCTCTGAGAAAACAGAAGCTGGCTGTCAGGGCATTGCTGAACGTAGTTTTCGATGAAAAGGTTTATCTGAGCCATCATGACAACGGCAAGCCGTTCCTCGAGAACTGCATAACGAATATAAGCATCACGCATACGAACAGGTATGTCGCAATAATAACCCACGACGAAGACGACCTGGGAATCGATATGGAATCTCTGGACAGAGACTTTTCCGCAGTAGAGAAAAAAGCTCTCTCCGAAGATGAAAAGGATGACATAGATGGAGAGAGGAAAAACGAGCATCTCGCCATATACTGGTGCGCAAAGGAAGCCATATTCAAAAGGATGTCACAAAACAGGGTGGACTATGCCGAACAGATAGAGGTTTACCGTTTCAATCCGGGAAAAGAGGGAGAGCTCGAAGCCACATTCATCCACAAGGACGGGCATGAGGAAGATTTTGAATTAAGCTACATGACGTTTGACCGCCATGTCCTCGTATGGGTGGTCGGATAGCTGCGGCGCTAAAACAACTTTGTTATACAGATTTTAATTTTTCTAAATTATTTCACATTATAACCCGCTGTTAGTTAACTAGTTAACAGCGGGTTATCTTTAGTTGTTGATAACTTTTTATGTTTCTTCCGCACTAAATTTCCAAATATATATATCTTTGTGTTCGTGAAAGTCCCGCCTATCGTCGGGCAATTATCATTATGAATTTTTAGTCTGCAGAAGCTATGGTTAAACACGTTGTTAAACGCGACGGCAGGGTCGTGGATTTTGATAAAAGGAAGATTATTGATGCCGTTCTCAAGGCGATGGATGTCACTGAAGACGGAGAGGACATTGTTCTGGCGGCAAAGATCGCTGCAGTCATAGCCGGAATCGACAAGGACCAAATGAGCGTGGAGGAAATTCAGGACCAGGTGGAAATGGAGCTGATGAAGAGTCCGCGCAAGGAAGTCGCAAAAAAATACATAGCGTACAGGAATCAGCGCAACCTCGCAAGAAAGGCCAAATCACGGGAAATCTTCAAGGAAATCATTGAAGCGCAGGCTACCGACATTACCCGTGAGAATGCGAACATGAATGCAGACACTCCGGCGGGAATGATGATGAAATTCGCATCGGAATCGACGAAGTCATTCGTGGACGAATGTCTGTTGTCCGAAGATGTCAAAGAAGCAGTGCAGAACGCCTGCATACACATCCATGACAAGGATTATTATCCTACAAAAAGTCTTACATGTGTACAGCATCCTCTCGACAAGATTCTGAAAAACGGATTTTTTGCGGGGCATGGGGAATCCCGTCCGGCAAAGCGTATAGAAACGGCCAGCATTCTCGGATGCATATCGATGGAGACCGTACAGAACGAGATGCATGGAGGACAGGCGATTCCGGCATTTGATTTCTACATGGCGCCGTTCGTCAAGAAGGCATATCAGGAAGAAATCGACAAGATAAGCGACATAACTGGAATCGATTACAGCAGACTCCGCGACATAGAGATAGACGACTATATCAAACGCGACCTTTTGGGTGCGCAGGGAGACGAGAGGGTTGTACAGCATGCAATAAACATGACCGTGAGCAGGGTTCATCAGTCCATGGAGGCTTTCGTGCACAATATGAACTCCATCCATTCGAGAGGAGGAAACCAGGTCGTTTTCAGTTCAATCAACTACGGCACCGATACTTCCGCCGAAGGACGCTGCGTGATACGTGAAATCCTGAACACGACCTATGAAGGTGTAGGAAACGGATCCACCGCTATTTTCCCGATACAGATATGGAAAAAGAAACGAGGCGTAAGCTATCTTCCGGAAGACAGGAACTATGACCTGTATAAGTTTGCCTGCAAGGTTTCCGCCAGAAGGTTCTTCCCGAATTTCCTGAATCTCGACGCACCGTTCAACAGGCATGAATTGTGGAAAGCGGACGATCCGGAAAGATTCCAGTACGAAGTGGCCACAATGGGCTGCCGTACCAGGGTATTCGAGAACAGATTCGGTCCAAAGACATCAATCGGAAGGGGGAATCTGTCATTCACGACCATAAATCTCGTAAGGCTCGCTATAGAATGCATGGACGAGCAGGACAAGGGGCAGAGAATCCAGAAGTTTTTCCACAAGCTCGACTGGGCTCTCAACATCACTGCGAAACAGCTGTGCGAAAGGTTCAACTTCCAGAAAACGGCATTGAAAAAGCAGTTTCCTCTGCTGATGGGTGCGCTCTGGCTCGGCAGCGACAAACTCGGAGAGGATGATACGATTGAAAGCGTTATCAATCAGGGAACTCTCGGAATCGGCTTCATAGGGCTGGCGGAGACATTGGTAGCTCTTGTAGGGAAGCATCACGGAGAATCGCAGGAAGCCCAGGATCTCGGTCTGCGGATCATAACCTACATGAGAGATAAGGCCAACGAATATTCTGAAAAATTCCAGCATAATTTCAGTGTCCTGGCAACGCCTGCCGAAGGACTTGCCGGTAGGTTCACGAAGTTCGACAGAAAGAAATTCGGAATTATTCCCGGAGTTACCGACAAAGATTACTATACGAATTCCAACCATGTTCCGGTATACTACCACTGCACGCCGAAACACAAGGCTGAAATAGAAGCTCCATATCACAGTCTTACGGGCGGCGGACATATCTTCTATGTAGAAATAGACGGGGACGCCACACATAATCCGGAGGCTATCATGGCTATTGTCGACCTGATGGACAAATATGACATTGGCTACGGTTCCGTAAACCATAACAGGAACAGGTGCATGGACTGCGGTTTTGAAAATGCGGACGAGAACCTTGAAGAATGCCCTAAATGCCACAGCCGGAGGATTGACAAGCTGCAGAGAATCACCGGTTATCTGGTCGGAACCACAAACCGTTGGAATTCGGCCAAACTTGCCGAACTAAAAGACAGGGTTGTCCATAAATGAACTTGAGGATCTTAGACATAATAGAGGAGACCATGGCCGACGGGCCTGGTCTCCGTACTTCTATATATTGTGCAGGATGTGCCCATCACTGCCCGGGATGCCACAATCCCCAGTCATGGGATTTCGCCGGAGGTCACGACGTACCCGTGGAAGAACTGCTGGAAGCTATTCTTGATGATGAATTCAGCAATGTAACATTTTCCGGAGGAGATCCGTTCTATCAGGTGGAAGCCTTTACGGAGCTGGCGCGGAAAATCAAGGAAAGGTCATCCAAGACGATATGGTGCTATACAGGCTTCACTTACGAAGAAATAAAGGATGACAAAAGACTGTCAATGATGCTTCCGTATATTGACGTATTGGTTGACGGTCCATTCATACAGGGAAAAAGAGATACCGAACTGCTGTTCAGAGGCAGTTCCAACCAAAGGATAATATATCTTACCGAACACGAGGAAGATATCATTCCAGGCACCGTTTCTCTAAAACCTGTGAAGTGAAACGGTTTTTCGGAGAAACATTCAAATACTGTTCATCGACCTTGCAATCCGGACACCAACCGCCCCCCAGAAGGACATACTCGAGAGACGAGCGGAATCTGTGACCGTGCTCGCATTCCCACTCGAACAGGAAGCCTTTTTTCCCAAGATCCTTCCCGTCTCCGAGAAAGCGTCCGCCACGGAATGAAGCCGCATCCCTTATTTCCTGCAGAGACAGGTCATATATGGATTCTGTTGTATCATATCCGTGATTCAACTCTATCAGTTCTCCAGCAGGCATGGCTACAGAAGCTGAAATTTCCATCTTTCCCGGTTTCAGATGCTCCCATGAACCAATGGATTCATATGCCTCCATGGAACCGTAATATGCTTCCACCTTCGCATCGTCAGTACCAATCCACGAAAGTGTTCCGAGACCTTTTTCGGAAGCAAGTCTTTTCATGAAAGGTTTTATGAGAAAAGACGGGACGAATCCTGCCAAGGAATAATACCATGGAAGAGCACTTCCCAATCTTGCAAAGTATTCATCTACCGGAACATTCTCCCTGAAATGAAGATATTCCTCCAATATGTCGGAATCGGTATACCACATACCGTGGAAATTCTTGAGTGCAAACCATTCCGGCTCGAAAATCTTTTCAGGATCCAGCCCGAGAGGAGCAAGGAGCCTCTTTTCAAACTCATAATTAGTCAGGCGGTACTGCTCTCCGCTGCTGATATTGTAAAACCTGTTCCAGAATTCTTCCGGAACAGAATCATCGCATACTCTTGCAAGCAATCTGCCGGAATCCTCTATCGTCGCCCATTCAAGGACCCCTTTCACCGGGACATGGAAGGCAACCGGATTGATTTGCCTGAAAATGCCGGGATACAGAATACCAGACTGTCTCAATGACACCCAGTACCTGAGTCCGGAATCCGCAAAAATCCTTTCTGCAAGACATTTCGAAACCGAATATCTGTCATATCTGCTCGCCATTACGGGATCTCCGCAACGGCCCCAATGAATGGGAGACATTCTGTCGCCGTATTGGGCCACAGATCCTATGTACACTACCTTGACACAGGCACTGTCCGGACGAGCCGACACCGCCCTGACTATGTTTTCTGCAGCTGCCACATTCACTTCAAGTGTCTTTTCCGGAAAATAATCCGCTGCCGGCGATACCATTCCGCCTACATGAAGAACATAATCAGCTCCCGAGACACCAGCGGCAACATCTTCATAACAGGTAAGATCTCCCCAGATTACAGTCACCCTGTCATCATGAATATAATCTTCAAGAAGAATCTTGTTTTTACTGCTCGGGCGAGCCAATATTTTAATATGGCAGTCTGATTTCAGCAGTTCCTGAAATCCGGCCCATCCCATGTTACCGGTAGCTCCGGTAAGAAATATGGTTTTGCTCATAAATCCAATTCTATCTTTTTCTCAGCCAAACTTCCGGATTCTGCGGTTTCTGTTTCTGCCATATCTGGAAATGCAGCTGTGTTTCACCGTTTATCGTATCCACAACTCCAAGTACCTGACCTGTCTTTACCTTGTCACCCGGTTTGACAGCAGAGGTCTTCAGTTTGCAGTAAAATGAAAAATAATCTCCATGCTGAACCAGTATGCACTGGTTGTATCCGGGCATTACACCGATTTGCTTGACGACACCGTCAAACACCGCCATAACCGGAGTCCCTTTCGGTACTGCTATTGAAATACCGTTATTGAACGGCAGCTTCACAGTCTTGAACACCGGATGGTAGTTCTGTCCGAATTTTTCGATTACCGGTCCCTCCACCGGCCAGGGAAGTTTTCCCTTGTTCGCTGCAAACTCGGCAGCAAGTTTATAATCGACGGCCGCCGGCTTGTCCGACTTCCCCTTGGAAGACATCGCATCCGCAATCAGACGTTGGATTTCACGGTCCAGAGCCTCAACCTGCCTCTTCTTCTCATTCAATTCCCTTTCATATTTCCTTCTGTTTCTCTGGAGCTCGGAAATTACTTTTCTTGACTGCTGCTCCTCCGTTTCGAGATAGGAGAGTTCCTTTGTCCTTACAGCCTTCAGTTCTTCATTCTGCCTCTTGAGGCTTTCAAGCGACTTCTTTTCTTCCTCAAGTTCCTCTCTTGTTTCCCTGATACGGTCCGCCTGACGTTTCATTTCGGCAGAAAGATTCCTGAAATATCCGATTCTCCGGAAAGCCTGTCCCAGATTTTCGCTCGCCAGGATATACATATACCAGATTTTGGTATCACGGTTTTTGTAGGCACTCCTTACAAGACCGGAATAATGCTCCGACAACGTATCCAGACGGCTTTCCAATTCATTAATCTGGCGTCCCGCATCACGTATGCCGGCTTCGCATGCCCTGATTTTCCTGTCATTTTCCGCTATAAGCTCCCTTCTCGTCGAAATTTTCTTGCGTACGAGATTCAGCTGGGACAGTTCATTGTTGCTCTGCTGTGCATTTTCGGAAATCTGCCTGTCTATTATTGCGATTTCGCGTTCCAGCCTGGCCTTTCTGCTTTCCTGTTCTCTTGTGTCCTGCGAATATGCAGCAGACAGCGAGACACAGATAAAAAGGATGGAAATGTAAATTCTCCTTATCATGGTCAGTCTTTCTTTTGAGCAGCCTTCCTTTGCCTGATTTTTTCCTCAAGGCCGGAGATTTCACCATTATTCTTCTGCATGGCCTGATTCCAGTAAAGATAAGCCAGATCATACTCTTTCAAGGCATAGAGGACCTCTGCATAATGGTCCAGAATGGCCGGGCTGTCTTTCCCGCCGTACAGCATCGCATGCTTGAAGAACGGCTTGGCCTCCATCGGCTTGCCCTGGAGGAATAGAATCCACGCAAAAGTATCAAGATATGTAGGATTGTCCGGTTCTGCCTCTATGGTCTTCTTGCTCATCGAATAAGCCTTCTTCAGTTTCCGGTTTTCCAGACTCAGGTAATATGCATAGTTGTTAAGGACAGGCAGATGGTCCGGCTTTAACTTCAGGGCCTTTTCATAAGACTTGAAAGCCTTGGAGGTCTCGCCGAGCTTGAAATGCATGTCTCCCATGGTTGAATATGCAGATACGGTCTGCAGCGTATCACCTCCGGACTTTTCGAGTATCCTGCCGCACACATCCAGCACTGCCTCATATTCGTCCATATTGTAATAGGCGACGCTTGCCATTTCCAGAAAGAACGGAGAATCCTCGAAACGGGAATAAGCATCCATGGCTCCAGATGACAGTTCAGGCCATTTCTGCATGTACATCAGCGCCTCAAGATATGTGGCAGCAGCCGACTTGCTTTCCGGATACAGGTCCCTGTTTTCCCGGAAATACTCAATCGCCCTTTCATTCCTCTGTGTTCCATAATAATATATCCCGGCAAGCATGAGCACCGAACTGTCTTTAGGATGTGCGGACATGCAGCCGGCTATCATTGTATCCAGTTCTGACCTGAAATTGTTCAGAAAATTCGGATCCGAACGCTGCACAAGTGCCTTCAGGTATTCTGTCTTTCCTTCTGCCGCGACAGTCTTGTCAGAAATGAAGGAATTTATCACCTTGAAATAATCATCATATTTCCTGGTCACCCTATAGGTCTCCGCAAGTCCGAGCAGCGCAGGAGCGTATCCCGGTTCGAGGGACAGAGCTTCCTTGTACAGCTTGACGGCTGTAGTATCATTATACATGGAAATCTGATAGTCCGCCAATATGCTCAGCACCTGCGGTGAAGATGCCTCCTTATTATATTCTTCAAGGGACTCTATAGCTTCCTGCTGCCTGTCCATACGGCGCAACAGGTCGAAACGAGTCATGGCCGTGGCATCGCTCCGTCCGAAAATCGTTTCGATTTTCCCCAGAACCTCCAGAGATTTTTCCTGCTGGTTCTGGGAAAGATAAAGCTCGATAAGGTCATAATACAATTCGCTTTTCTTAGGAAAATCCCTGAGCATTTCCTCATACATGCTTATCGTCAGTTCCTTCCTGTCCGTCAGGGAATAAAGAGTGGCAAGACGGTAGCGGTACCAGAAATTTGTCCTGTCAAGTTCGACCGCACGTTTGAATTCCGTCTCAGCGAGACCGAACTCCCTCTGGAAGACATGGCACATGCCCAGATAATAATGAGCAGCATCATTGTTCCCGTCTTCCTTCACGACTTCGCGCAGAATTTTCACTGCATCCGCATACTCTTTGCGGTTATATTTTTCCACCGCCGTTATTATCCGGTTCTCCAGCGACCTGTCACCTCCATCGGCAAATATAGACGGCGGGAAAAACAATATGATTGAAATTATGCATGAAACAAGTATCCTCTTCATAGAAATCTTTTAATATGTCACAATACGACAACACACAAAAATAGTACAAATTATATTATATTTGAAAAAATTAAACATAATCCGGACATGCGATGCAACATTGACATTTCCTCTTGCATCTATGTCTATGCTGTTATTATTGGGGAAATGGCTATATAGGGAATTAGAAAAGTGACAGAGATCCCACTTCCAGAAGCTATAGAAAAATGCAGAAAAGGAAACAGGGCGGCCCAGAAGGTCATATACGACCATCTTGCCCCGCGGATGTTTCCCGTATGCATAAGATATATAGGCGACAGGATGATAGCGGAAGATATTCTGCAGGAGGGGTTCATCACGTTGTTCTCGAAAATAGACACCTTCAAGGGAGAAGGATCGTTCGAAGGATGGGCCAGGAAGATATTCGTGAATACATCCCTGATGTATCTCAGGAAGAACGATGCATTGAAGATGAGCGATGACATAGATGCTGCCAGACACATCAGCGCGGAAACAGTCTCTGCCGTACAGAGTATGGGCTACAAGGAACTTATGACACTTGTCTCGCAACTGCCTACCGGGTTCAGGACCGTGTTCAACCTGTATGCCATAGAAGGATATTCCCACAAGGAAATAGGCGAAATGCTCAATATTTCCGAAACGACATCCAGAACTCAGCTCAGCAGAGCAAGGATCTGGCTGCAGAACAAGCTAAAAAAGAATGCGGATGTTTGAAGAAGACAAACGGTTTGATGAAATGATACGGTCCGTCCTTTCGGAAGGTACCGAAGATGTTCCTGCATCGGTCTGGAATTCCGTACGGGAACGTCTCGACCGTGATGAAGCCGGACGGAACCGTGTAATATTGCTCAGATGGCTGAGGTCCTCGGCCGTTGCTGCCGGCATTGCTGCAGCAATTGCTGTGGGTGTAATATTCTTCGGAACCTCGGACTTGAATATCACCGCACCTGAAACATCCGGAATTGCCGTCATAACCGCAGACAGTGCGGAAGAGAATGATCTTACTGCCAGCGTATTCGAGATGTCCGGTCCAGGCAGGATTATCGCCGATTCCAGAAGAATCACCGTTGATAAAGCTCCTGCCGGAAACGCCATGGACGCTGCAGAACGGGAAACGGTCCAGGAGACCACGGGAGGAGATTCTGCAACTTCAGAAAATGCAGCAGTTGCCGCCGGGAAGCCGAAACGGGACAAGAATAAATATGACTCGGGAAAGGAAGAAGAGAATCATGAAGATGACTTCCTTTTCGATGAGGAACCGGACAGGGAAAGAAAAGCACGCGCGTCGTTCGTGGTATCAGGCAATGCCGTCAGCAACAGCACGTCAAAGAACGGCGTATTCAGGGAAATAAATCCCCCTTCCCTCAATTCCCCATCACCCGCATCGCCTACGCAGAATACGGTGAGTGAAACCGGAGAATCCACCTACGGCATTCCGCTTTCATTCGGAATAGGTGCAAAGATATTCCTTACCGACAGGTGGTCGGTTGCTGCAGGATTCAACTATACGCACCTCTCCCGTTCGTTTGCCGGAAACTATATCCAGGTAAATGACAATGGCGAAATCGAGACTAAAGTATTTTCTTCTATATCCAACGTTCAGGACTATGTCGGCATACCAGTCAATGCATATTACAGCATCCTCAGGAACAACTTGATAGATTTCTACACCTACTTTGGGGGTACTGCCGAGAAATGTGTATCCAACAGGTATATAATGAAATCCGAGCCGGAAAATTTCATACACAGGGAAAAAGTGAAAGGTCTGCAGTTCTCGGTTAACGCCGGCATCGGTATGGAATTCATAATAGCGAACCAGATAGGTCTGTACATAGATCCAAATATCCGTTACTACTTCAACAACGGACAGCCGAAGAGCATCAGGACAACTTACAAGAATAACATATTGCTCGGGTTTGAAGCCGGACTCAGGGTGAGACTATAGCTTTTTTCCCGCTGCTTTCCTTTCCTCGATTATGTTCCGTGCCAGTGTGTTGGCACAAACGAAGTCCATCAGTTCCCGGCAATCGGAATCGAAAATGGTCTGGTTGGTCCCCGACCACAGCATGCTGCCCTTGTGGATGAAAGCGATTCTGTCTCCTATTCCCAAAATGGAATTCATATCATGAGTGTTTACAATCGTCGTTATATTGAATTCCCTCGTGATATCCTGTATAAGACCATCTATCAGAATGGAGGTATACGGATCTAGACCGGAATTGGGTTCGTCACAAAACAGGAAGTCCGGATTCATTGCGATGGCTCTCGCAATGCCCACACGTTTCTGCATACCTCCGCTGAGTTCATTTGGATACTTGTCATCCGAACCTATGACATTGACCCTTTCCAGACAGAATCGTGCTCTCTCCCGCTTCTCCTGAAACGACCAGTCGGTAAAGAAATCCATCGGGAACATCACATTCTCTATGACAGTGGCAAAGTCGAACAGAGCGCTGCTCTGGAAAAGGACTCCAATTCTCCTTCTCAACCTCCTCTTTTCCCCATAACTCATTCCGGACAACGGTTCATCACCATACCATATTTCTCCGGAATCAGGTTCCAGCAATCCTATCAGATTCTTCAGCAGAACTGTCTTACCCGAACCGCTCGCCCCAATTATCATATTACAT
This sequence comes from uncultured Bacteroidales bacterium, assembly GCA_949300335.1. Lineage (GTDB taxonomy): Bacteria > Bacteroidota > Bacteroidia > Bacteroidales > UBA932 > Cryptobacteroides. The sequence continues at coordinate 59,600 of CASGDV010000053.1, forward strand.
TTTCCAGGTTCATAACTGATGGAGACATCCTTCAAAACAGTTTCCCCGTCAAAACTCTTGCACAAATTCTCAACTTTGATAATCTTGTTCATATTGCGGAACCGTTTTAATATAACATCAATTGCGTGACTACAAGGTCGAAAAGAAGTATGAGTATACTGGTAATCACTATTGAACGGGTCGCGGATCTTCCTACACCCAACGAGCCGCCTTCAGCATAATATCCCATGAAAGCCGATACAGATGATATCAGAAAACAGAACAGGGACATCTTGAAAGAACTGTAGAACACGTAAAACCCGTTATAGCAATATTTTATCCCCGTAACATACTGCGCAGAAGAGATAAGTCCGGTCATTTCCACCACAACATATCCCCCGAGTATTCCGAGTGCAAAACTCAGCAGCATGAGAAGCGGACTCAGCAATGTTGCGCAAAGGACCTTCGGCAGAACCAGAAAGCCAGCCGAATTTACCCCCATCATATCCATCGCATCTATCTGTTCGGAAATCCTCATGCTCCCAAGTTCGGAAGCTATGTTCGAGCCGATCTTCCCGGCAAGTATCAATGCAACCATCGTCGAACAGAATTCGAGTATAAGGCTTTCCCTGACCATATATCCCACATACATGCGGTCAATCAGAGGATTTTCAAGATTGGATGCCGTCTGGATTACCAGAACACCGCCTATGAAAAGGGATATTACACCTACGATTATGATTGAAGACAATATCAGCTTGTCGGCTTCCGTCATGAACTGTTTCCAGAACAGTCTCCACTTTTCGGGCTTCTTGAATACTAGTCTCAAGAAAAGGATATATTTGCCGAGTTTTTCAAGGAAATTTCTAATCATACAGGAACTGTTTCCCGCAAATTTACCACAAATTTCCATTTCTTGGGATATTTTCCATTTTCTTGTTTTCCAAACAGAGTTTTCTTTCAAAATTTGCAAACCCCTCTTCCTTGTAAAATTTCAAATTCAGGTATATGCTTGTAAACATACATGCCGCGAAATGTATCGGAATAGATGCGGTTCCAGTCACAGTCGAAGTCAACATTGCTTCCGGAATCGGAATCCACCTGGTAGGACTAGCGGATACTGCCGTAAAGGAAAGTCTCCTGAGGACAATAACAGCGATGCAAAGCCTCGGCTACAGAATTCCGGGGAAAAAGGTAGTAATCAATCTGGCTCCTGCGGACATACATAAAAACGGAAGCGGCTACGACCTTCCCATAGCCATAGGCATAATGGCCGCCTCCGGGCAAATTGAAATCGGAGAAGAGTCCAGGTTTCTAATTATGGGAGAACTGGGTCTCGACGGCTCTGTCAGGAACGTAACGGGAGGTCTGCCCATGGCTGAGCTGGCTTTCCGTCAAGGATATACCGGATGCATATTTCCTAAAGAATCGGCAATGGAGGCATTCGAATACCATGGAACGGAGATATATGGCATAGAATTTCTCGACGAAGCTATAGAAATTCTCAAGGAAGGGAAGAGAAAAGCGGAGTTTCTGATTTCCAGGACGGCAAACGAATCAGGAAAGCAAATCGGGGGTTCAGCGGAACCGGCTGTCGACTTCAGCGACATCATCGGGCAGAACGCAGCAAAAAGAGGGGCCGAGATAGCGGCAGCCGGCGGACACAACATTCTTCTGATAGGTCCTCCCGGTTCCGGGAAAAGCACGCTGGCAAAGGCCATTCAGGGAATAATGCCGCCGATGAGCAGGGAAGAATCCATACAGACAAGCAAGATTTACTCTGTAGCAGGCAAAACTGCCGGTACGGGGCTGATGACGGCACGGCCTTTCCGCTCGCCCCATCACAGCATATCGGTCGCCGGTCTTATAGGAGGCGGTCATGAAAACATCGTTCCCGGAGAAATATCGCTTGCCCATAACGGAATCCTGTTCCTGGATGAATTCTGCGAAATGCCCCAAAGGATAGCGGAGGCTTTGAGAGGCCCGATGGAAGACAGGAAGATAACAATCTCCCGACTGCGGTCGAAAATAAGTTTTCCGGCCTCGTTCATGCTGGTCGCGGCCACGAATCCGTGCCCTTGCGGCTATTACGGCGAAGGTGACAAATGCACATGTTCACCGACCAAAAGAATGGCATACATCTCAAGGCTGTCAGGCCCGATGACCGACCGCATGGATCTGCATATATGGATGCCATCCGTTCCATCTTCATGCTTCACGGGAGTCAGCAAAGGGGAAAAAAGTGTAATAATTGCGGCACGTGTCCAAAAAGCACGCGCAATCCAGAGCAAACGCTTCATGAATGAAGGAATCTCGACAAACTCGGAAATGACGACAAAAATAATAAGCAGATATTGCGCCCTTTCAGCAGAATGCAGAGGATATCTTCGAAAGATAATGGACGGGAACAGAATGTCGGCAAGGGCATATTTCAGGATAATAAGAATTGCCAGGACCATAGCTGACCTGGAAGGCAGCGATGAAATCGATATCCAACATCTGTCGGAAGCCGTAAGCTACAGATTCCTGGACAAAAATGATCTTTGTTATTGAGAAACGGTTTGTCATCAATATATTTTATGTATTTTTAGGCTTTCAAACCACCGGTTTTATCATTCGACCGATGCAAATTTTGATTGTATGAAACACGAAATAATAATAAAAGACCTCCGGGAACTTGATGTGGCGGCAAAAAAATTCATTGACCTGATCGGAGACAGGAAACTGATTGCGTTTTATGCACCCATGGGAGCCGGAAAGACAACCTTCACCACGGCAGTATGCAAACATCTTGGAGTCAGGGATCCGGTATGCTCGCCAACATTTACGATAATCAACGAATATATGACCGGAAACGGGAGTCCCATGTACCATTTCGACTTCTACAGAATAGCCAAACTTTCAGAAGCCGTGGAAATAGGCCTTGAGGATTATCTGTACAGCGGAGCTCTCTGCCTTATGGAGTGGCCTGAGAACGTGGAGGAACTGCTCCCGGAAGAAACCCTCAAGGTCTCGATTGAAGTCAAACCAGACCAGACCAGAGTCATCTGCTGGGAAGACTGACACGGTCATTCCTTCCTGAAAATATTATGGATGTGAAATATCCGTTGAAATCGTATTCTTCCGTCATTCCGTCTTTCCATATGGCAGGCCTGATGGTAAAATCATCAGGTTTCATTATGACATGGAAAGACTCACCGGAATCCACGGTGAAGCAAGGATTGCCGAATGCCGTATAACCTTCCGGAAGGATGGTTTTTTCGCCGTTTATCATGGCTATCGATTCATATGCCGGTTCACCTTTGGATGCGACACAGTATCTGTTTCCGTTTTCGGAAATTCCGTATCCGTTCACGGACAGGTGCCAGTTATATCTGTCGGTCATTCCCGTTTTCCCGAATACCGTGAAATATATTTCATCGGGAGCAAAATTGCTTTCCCCGCGATATGCTACTTCACACGTAACGCAGGGTTCACCTTTGACGTCGATTATTCGCGGGTTTCTTATCGACTTGAAATAGAAACCGGGATCCAGTTCATAATTGTACGTTCCGTCCGAAAGCATGAGAGTATTCCTTCCGTCAAGTGAAGCTACATAATAAACCGAACTGCCGATTTTACGTATATCATGTATGATTTCCACATCGGCCTTTGTCGCAACTGCATCGGTCAGGCCGTCCGTCACAATATAATACCGTCCCTTTCTTCCGTCTGCCGACGACATCCATTCCACATAGCTGAAACACAGTCCGTCATTTCCTCCATGAAATAAGGAAAGAAGATCACCGTCCTTCACGGAAATGACAGGTTGTCCGTTAATTCTGTATGTCCAACCCTGACCGGAACGGTCTTCACCGAGTGTATGTACGCCGGTCGAGTCTATATGGACATCCATTATCATCTCCCTGCCTTCAAACGAAAACAGATATTCCCCGTCACACTTCATCACAGTAGTCTCCGAATCCGAATAATCGGTATACAGATGTCCTCCGACAATCCTGTGCATATCCGCATCGGGCAAAATCCCGAACTCATGCCCGGCAGGTACGACAACTATCCTTTTCCCGTTTTTCATTACGAAAAGACTGCAGCAGACATTTCCATATTCTGCATCTGCCGTCCAGTCATATCCTTCAGGATAGGAAACACCTGAAACATAAATAGCCTCCTCTTCCAATCCCTGATTCCCGCTTCCGCCGGAATCTTCATTCTTTCCATAATCCGGATACTCGTTTCTGGGCCTTCCGGAAAAGTCATTGTCAACACATGATACGGCCGACATCACAGCCAGCCCCAACACCACAAAAAACTCCTTTCTCATACGCGACTGTTTTTTTTATAATTCAACGTACAAAGGAAAGAGAACCGTAATGAAACGTAAAAAACTCCGCCACACAGGACGGAGTTTGACCACTATTTTCTTTTTCTTATGTCAGAATCTGCTGGAGCCGTCGAAACAATGGGTGCAGACCTTGCATTTAGGCAGACCTATTGCCTCGAGCAGTGTATCCAGTGTATTGAATTCCAATGAAGACAACCCGAATCTCCGTGCGATTATGTCCACCATTTTTCGGTATTCCGGGGTAGACGGGTCCGAATACTTCTCCAGATTCTTGTTTTCATCACCTTCGAGTTCCTTGATTATCCGTCTTGTTATCAGTTCCATATTTGTCTTTGATGCGGAAAAGCCGATGAACGGACAACCGTAGATGAGAGGAGGACACCCTATTCTCATATGCACCTCTTTTGCACCATAGTCATACAATATCTTTACATTGTCTTTCAGCTGCGTTCCCCTTACAATGGAATCATCACAAAATATCACTTTCTTGCCCTCGAGCATCGCCCTGTTCGGAATCAGTTTCATCTTCGCTACCAGATCCCTTCTGGACTGATTGCTGGGCGTGAAACTTCTCGGCCATGTCGGAGTATACTTTGTTATTGCCCTGTGATACGGTATGCCTTTTCCTTCCGCATAACCCAAACCCTGACCAATTCCCGAATCAGGAATACCGCAGACGCAATCCGCATCGGATTTGTCCTTGCATCCCATCTTATAGCCGCTTGCAAACCTTACGGCCTCTACATTCTTTCCTTCATAAGAAGAATTCGGGAATCCGTAGTAGACCCACAGGAAAGAACATATCTGCATTTCCTCTTCAGCTTCCCTTATCTGCTCCACACGGTCGCTGTAAATCCGGACTATTTCCCCCGGACCGAGATAACGCTCATTCTCATAATCCAGATTCGGGAAGCTGCATGACTCACTGGATACGGCGAAAGCCCCATCCTTGCTTGCAATCACCACTGGTGTCCTGCCAAGCCTGTCTCTGGCGGCTATGATACCGTCTTCCGTCAGCAGCAGCATGGAACACGAACCCTTTATATGCGAATAGACGTTTTCAATACCTTCCCTGAAAGTTTTCCCCTGTATGATGAGAAGAGCTATAAGCTCAGTCTGATTCGTCTTTCCGGAACTGAGTTCGGCAAAATGCATCCCCTTGTCCAGAAGTTCCTTTTCTATCTCATCCATATTGGAAACCTTGGCCACGGTAACTATCGCGAATTTCCCCAGATGAGAATTGATTATTATCGGTTGCGCATCGGTATCGCTTATGACACCTATCCCGGCATTGCCCTTGAATTTCTCCAGATCCTCTTCGAATTTGCTTCTGAAATAAGAACTTTCGAGATTGTGAATGGATCGTATGAATCCTTTTTCCTTGCTGTACGTAGCCATTCCGCCACGTTTTGTTCCCATATGGGAGTTGTAGTCAACACCGTAAAACAAGTCGTTGACACAACTTTCCTTAGCTATTGTTCCGAAAAAACCACCCATCTTACATTATGATAAATCGCGTGCAAAAGTACAAAAAACATTTCGGTTTCAACAAGTATACAAAGCGAAAAAAGCCGAACCGCTGCCGGACATCGATGCATAGACGGCTCCGGAATCATACAATGATTTTTTCAAGGCTTCCAGTTCGGGATATTTACGGAATACGACAGCTTCGAAATCATTTTTAAGCATTGTTTTCCATTCTTCAGGATTTTTTTCGAGCACTTCCTCAAGCGACATTTCCGGTATTTCCGGTTTTATGCCTCTGTAAGCCTCGGCTGTGGGAACCGCAATGCCTTCCGGTACTATTATCTTCAATTCCAGATCGGTCCTGAAGTCATAAGGAACCAGAATTTCACCGCGGCCGCGCCCTATCATAGGTCTGTTGTATATGAAGAAGGGGCAATCGCTTCCAAGTTCTGCCGCATACCCGGCAAGTTCCTCCTCCGTCAGGCCGACAGAAAACATTTCATTAAGCATCTTCAGGGTAAATGCGGCATCTGAAGACCCGCCGCCCAATCCGGCACCGACAGGAGAAAGTTTTTCAAGATATATTTTCACGGAAGGCAGATTATGCCGTGCCGAAAATAGCGCATAGGCCTTTGCCGACAAATCCGCAAGGGGATTCCAATCCACTCCGCCTTTCCGCGCTATGGTTATCATAAGTCTGCCGTCGGGCGATATGCCCTGGACAATGTCAGTACTCCCATATTTCCCGCATAATCCGGAGATTGTCTCACTATATCCATCAGCAGGTACGATTTCAAGGACATCATGGATTTCGGAAGACGGCAAGAACAGTGTTTCAATATCATGATAACCGTCTTCCCTTTTCTTCAGCACATTCAGGCCTACATTGACCTTGACATTCGGATATTCTATCATAACCACATTCCTCCTTAGCCAGATTACAATCAATCAACTTGTCCGGTCTTTCCGGCATTAAGCAGGTTTCTGGACATCTGTTCTATTTCCGAAACGAGAAAATCCTTTCCCGGGCCGTCGGGAACAGTTCCGATTACCGGAGAAACGAATGACATTATCTGGAGAAGGGCTGCTTCATCAAGCGGAATCCCTCTTGAACGCATATAGAACTGCTCCTCTTCATCAAGTCTTCCGATTGTCGCACCGTGCGAGCACTTTACATCATCAGCATAAATCTCCAGCTGGGGCTTTGTGTCCACCTTCGCTGTATCCGAAAGAAGAAGATTATGATTTGCCTGATATGCTTCCGTCTTGAAAGCATTCTCTGCGACTATTATCCTTCCGAAAAAATCCGCTCTTGAATGTCCTGCGGCCAAGCCTTTGAATATCTGGTCCGAATGACATCCCGGAACCTCATGACGGACTTCCATATCCAGGGACAGCCGGTCTTCACCGGTGCATATATAGGCACCGCAAAGTTTCAGATCAGCCCTTTCACCGGCGAACTCGGCCGTAAGACGTATATTTCCGGAAAAACCAGGCAACACGAAAATCGAGATTTCAGCATGAGAATCCTCTTCCAGCACAAGTTTTTCAGGCAGGACATCCAGCCATCCGGCATTTTTCAGATCATCGGGAATGTTATTGCCGGCACCGTAAACCAAGATCCTCTTCAAAACACATCCCCGGTTGACAGTCAGAACTTCCATATACGCCTCCTATATGCTGTCATAACCTTCATTTTCAATCCGGGCCACCAGTTCCTTTCCGGCCGTCTTCACAATCCTGCCGTCTTTCAACACATGGACAACATCAGGAACAATGTAGTCCAGCAGTCTTTGATAGTGCGTAATCACAATAGCCGCCTTTTCAGGTGTATGCAGCATGTTTACGCCATTTGCGACAATCCTAAGGGCATCCACATCCAATCCGCTGTCCGTCTCGTCCAGAATGGACAATACCGGATCCAGCATGGCCATCTGGAATATTTCGTTCCGCTTCTTTTCACCACCGGAAAACCCTACATTCACCTCACGTTTTGCAAATTCGGGCTTCATCTGGACAAAACTCATCTTTTCCTTCATCAGTTTCAGGAATTCGGCCGCCTTTAGAGGTTCGAGGCCCTTCCCTTTTCTCCGTGAATTCACGGCTGTCTTCATGAAATTGGTTATGGATACTCCGGGTATTTCGACAGGATACTGGAATGAAAGGAAAATCCCCGCCCATGACCTCTCTTCCGGAGACATCTCAAGCAAATTACGTCCAAGGAAAGTTACGCTTCCTTCCGTAACCTCGAACTGCGGCTTTCCTGCCAGCACTGCGGACAAAGTACTTTTACCTGCTCCGTTCGGTCCCATAACGGCATGGATTTCACCCTCATTTATAGACAGGTCTATACCTTTCAGGATTTCCTTGTCCCCTGCTTTCGCCCTGAGACCTTCTATCTTCAATATCAATCTTTTTTCCATATCATGCATTCCTTCTGTACAATTTATACCAGTTATATAAAGATGCTATCCCGTTCACAAGATACAATCCGCTCACGACGGGCATGAAAACATGACCGACGGATATATGCAGTATCATCTGGGTCACATTCACGAAAAGCCAGGCAATCCAGCAATCCCATTTCTTCAATGCGGACAGGAACTGGGCTACGAGAATCAGCACCGTAACGCAGGCATCCAGATAAGGTATCGGATCCGACGGGAAAATGCCGACGAACCATTTATTCCCCAGCAGACTTATCAGCCATCCCCACAGTCCGGCAAGAATGAATACGGATGCGACAGCCAGAACACGTTGCCAGTTTGTAAGCATTGTAACCTTCAGATCCGCAGAATTTCCCGAACTCCGTTCATTTTCCTTCGGATGAGACCATCTGTAATGCCCGAGAATGTTTATTCCAAGAGAAATCGGCTGGAGGATTATGCTCGCATACAGATTCTTGTTCCAGAACATCAGAAAAAGAAGGAATGTATAGATATAGCCTATCCAGAAGTTGAATTTATTGTTCCTTCCGGCAAGAAATACGCATGTCAGTCCTACCAGTGACGTAACCAAATCGATGAGTATCACAGGTGTATCACCACCTATCGTAAACAAAGTGTAATTCAGAATATCCATAATGTTCATTATCCTACTGATCCTTCAAGAGAAATCTGCAAAAGTTTCTGGGCCTCGACTGCAAACTCCATAGGAAGCTTGGAAAGCACTTCCCTCGCATACCCGTTCACTATGAGGCCCACGGCCTCTTCCGGAGCGATACCTCTCTGATTGCAATAAAAAAGCTGGTCTTCGCTGATTTTCGAAGTCGTGGCCTCATGCTCTACTACGGCAGTCCGGTTGGCATTTTCTATATAAGGAAAAGTATGCGCACCGCATTTGTCTCCAATCAGAAGACTGTCGCACTGGGAATAATTCCTGGCATTATCTGCGCCTGGAAGAATCTTTACAAGCCCCCGGTAGCTGTTCTGGCTCCTTCCTGCCGAAATTCCTTTGCTGATAATTCGGCTCCTGGTATTTTTCCCGGCATGAATCATCTTGGTCCCCGTATCCGCCTGCTGGAAATTATTTGTAACCGCTACCGAATAGAACTCGGAAGAAGAATTGTCTCCCTTAAGTATCGTACTCGGATATTTCCATGTGATGGCGGAACCAGTCTCCACCTGAGTCCAGGAAAGATGGCTGCCTTCTCCCCTGCACAATCCGCGCTTAGTAACGAAATTGAAAATTCCTCCCTTCCCATCGGCATCTCCCGGATACCAGTTCTGTACAGTAGAATATTTCACTTCGGCATCCTTTTCCAGAACGATTTCAACTACTGCAGCGTGCAGCTGATTCTCATCCCTCATCGGTGCCGTACAGCCTTCCAGATAGCTTACATAAGACCCCTCATCAGCAACAATGAGCGTACGTTCGAACTGTCCGGTTCCTTTTGCATTGATTCTGAAATAACTTGAAAGTTCCATAGGGCACCTTACCCCTTTCGGAATATAGCAGAATGAACCGTCACTGAACACGGCCGAATTCAATGCGGAGAAGAAATTGTCACCGGAGGGAACAACCGTAGCCAGATATTTTCTAACAAGATCAGGATGCTCTTTCACCGCCTCCGAGAAAGAACAGAAGATTATCCCTTTTTCCGACAAGGCCTTGCGGAATGTTGTGGTCACGGAAACCGAATCGAAAACGGCATCCACGGCCACACCCGCAAGCACATCCCTTTCATGCAGAGGAATACCGAGCTTTTCGAATGTTTCCGCCAGCTCCGGGTCTATTTCCTTGGGACGGTCTTCCCTGGCCTTAGGAGCAGCGTAATATATGATATCCTGATAATCTATATCGGGAATTTCCAGATGGGCCCAGCGGGGCATCTTCATTTTCTGCCATTTGCGGAATGCATCGAGTCTGAAATCCAACAGCCATCCGGGTTCATTCTTTTTTGATGAAATAAGTCTGATTATATCTTCATTCAATCCCTTTGGAATGAATTCCTGCTGTACGTCCGTAACAAACCCGTGTTCATATTCCCTGTCCGTGAACTCTTCCAGTATATTATTTTCTTCCAACATAACCATATAAACATTAGGTCCTTGCAGTCCACCTGCAAGAATTGCAAAGATACGGATAAATTTAATATATCCGGTGACCCCAAAGCCACAGACTTATCGGTTACTCTCTTTTTTATTATAGGGATAGTCATTTAATTTCTTCAATTTGAGTTAACCGGCAGACTCTCCCGTATTTTCCGATCAAACTCATCGTTTTTTATATCATCGGCTCTGGTTTCAGGGCCGATTTTTTTGTTTTCAGTCACGTCTGGAGCCACC
>CASGDV010000054.1 GCA_949300335.1 uncultured Bacteroidales bacterium
AGTACGTATTATTTCTGTCTTGTATTTCGGAGCAGTTATTGTCACTTTGACCGGATAGCCTTCATCATTGAATTCGAATACAGCCTCAGCCTCGTCATTGCCTATCTCTATATCGTAGTTCATAACTCTATCTGTCTGACCATCAGTCACCCGGTCACGAAAAATATCATGCCATGGCTCCGACATACCATAGAATGGACCATATCCCAAATTTTCAGATCTCTTACCGGTAATACCGAACAGAGCCGGACCGTCGGACATCAAGGCACTGTTGTACCCATTGCATAGTCTTGCATTCAGATCGAGATTCGTATTGTTAGGATACTCGGTATATTTATAATCATATTCTTCAGTCACATCCCGAATATCATTTTCATCTATATACCCGTCAGCGTTGATATCATGGCCCTGTTGAAAATCCCTTCTCACGGATTTTGCGAGATTGCCGTTCTGCCATTCATACTTCGACGAGTAATAATAATCCTCATCGAGATTTCCAGACTTCTCTGAAAGAATCTGCCCATCTGAATTATATTCAACCGTATAACCATAAGAACCTTCTTCATCTTTAATATCTGTTATTCTGTTTTCTTCATCCAGCAGCAGTCTGTACCTGTAATCTTCCACCCCTTCATAAATGACTATTCTGTCTATATAACCGGAACCGTACTGATATTCGACATCGGTGACATCACCCTCCATATCAAAAGTTTCTTTCACCGGCATATACTTGCCGAAAGACTCGATGAAATCATATTCATAACTGAAAGTCATCTGATAACCGTCCTGATCCGTTTCACGTATGGATAAAACAAGATATTCTCCTTGAGGATCAATGACTTCACCGCCACTATTCTCACCGGCTGTCTGCGTAACAGTAATATCTACCGTCTGGTCACCACAGCCCAATGTAATGACAGCTTCACGAGCGCTGCCGGTTTCATTCGCATAAACAGTAACCTCAAGTGTAATATCATCGCCTGCATCCCCGTATCTCTGCTCCGGAACAGCCCAGTCCGAATCAGACTCTGCAGACCATGTACCTGCTGCATCGAACAGTATATTCACAACTTTTTCATTGCTTTCCACCTCGATTATGCTTTCACTTTTGAGTGTCAGGAGATCGGAATCACCTGTGCCGAGACTGTCACATCCCGTCATAAAAATAATTGTCGATAAGAAGGCAAAAAAGAATCTTTTCATGATTAAAAAACACATTTTTATATTGATATTGTTATTATATACAGATCTCTCGACTTCGCTCGAGATGAACAAAAGAGTGGCGCCATGCGGGATGACATAAAAAAGCCTGTCCCGCGATTTGCAGGACAGACTTAAAAATATCATACAAGTTCTACTAAATTCAAATATTTAGCAACTACCCTCCCCCACGAATATTTCAGAAAAAGAGACATCAGTCCTTGAACTTCGCGCAGAGGAATTCTCTATTCAGACGTGCAATATGTGAAACAGTTACATGTTTAGGGCACTCCATTTCGCAGGCACGGGTATTGGTGCATGAGCCGAAACCGAGTTCGTCCATCTTGGCTACCATGGCCTTTGCTCTCTTGGCTCCCTCTATCTTGCCCTGAGGCAAAAGTGCGAGAGAACTTACGCGGGCAGCCACGAACAGCATGGCAGAACCGTTCTTGCAGGTAGCCACACACGCACCGCAGCCGATACATGCAGCACCGTCCATGCTTTCTTCCGCAGTTTCATGCGAAATAAGTATGGCATTTCCGTCAGGAACTCCGCCTGTACCTACCGATATGAAACCACCGGCCTGGAGAATCTTGTCGAAAGCCTTCCTGTCCACAACCAGATCCTTGATGACAGGAAAACCCTTGCTTCTCCAAGGCTCCACCGTGATAGTGTCACCATCCTTGAACTTGCGCATGTGAAGCTGGCAGGTAGTCACTTCATCGTCCGGTCCGTGTGCACGGCCGTTTATGTAAAGCGAGCAAGCACCGCAGATGCCTTCCCTACAGTCATGGTCGAATGAAACCGGACCGCTGCTCTGGCATCCCCTTTCGACAGCTACCGGATCCATACCTTCGTGGATCAACTGCTCGTTCAGAATATCGAGCATCTCGAGGAAAGAGCTGTCCGGGGATATGTTCTTGACCTGATAGGTCTCAAAATGTCCTTTGGATTTGGCGTTTTTCTGACGCCATATTCTTAATGTAAAATCCATGTCAATCTCAGTCTTTATAGTTTCTGGTAGCTATCTTGATATTTTCATAGTTGAGCGGCTCCTTGTGAAGTTCAGGTGTTTCATTTTCACCCTTGTACTCCCATGCAGCCACATACATGAAATTCTTGTCGTCACGCAAGGTCTCTCCATCCTCAGTCTGCATCTCCTCACGGAAGTGTCCTCCGCATGATTCTTTCCTGTTCAGAGCATCACGGGCCATCAGTTCGCCTATCTCTAAGAAATCTGCAAGTCTGAGAGCCTTTTCAAGCTCCTGGTTGAAATTATCCTTGTCTCCTGCTACATACACATCGGACCAGAATTCCTTGCGGAGTTCCTGTATAAGTTCGATAGCCTTTTTCAGACCGGCTTCGTTGCGGGCCATTCCTACATACTCCCACATGATGTGACCGAGTTTCTTGTGAATCTCATCCACGGTATGTTTGCCCTTGATGGAAAGGAGCCTGTCGATTTTTGCCTTTACTGCTTTCTCAGCCTCTTCGAATTCCGGAGCATTGGTATCTGTCTTCGGATTCTTGAACTGAGTGGCAAGATAGTCTCCTATCGTATAAGGAAGGATGAAATATCCGTCCGCAAGTCCCTGCATAAGGGCTGAAGCACCGAGTCTGTTTCCGCCATGGTCGCTGAAGTTGGCCTCACCTATGGCGTAAAGACCAGGTATCGTAGTCTGAAGATTGTAGTCAACCCAGAGACCTCCCATGGTATAATGTATGGCCGGATAAATCATCATCGGCTCCTTGTACGGATTCGTAGCCGTGATTTTCTCGTACATCTGGAACAGGTTTCCGTATCTTTCCCTGATCTTGTCCACACCGAGTCTCGCTATGGCCGTACTGAAATCGAGGAAGACTGCAAGTCCTGTCTCATTGACACCGAAACCGGCATCGCACCTCTCTTTGGCTGCACGCGAAGCCACATCACGCGGAACAAGGTTTCCGAAAGCCGGATATCTTCTCTCGAGATAATAATCCCTGTCCTCCTCCGGAATATCGGTAGGCTTGATCTCGTGCTTGCGGAGCTTCATCACATCCTCTTTCTTCTTAGGCACCCATATACGGCCGTCATTTCTCAAAGACTCGGACATAAGCGTCAGCTTGGACTGCTGGTCGCCGTGTACAGGGATACATGTAGGATGTATCTGGGCAAAACAAGGATTAGCGAAAAACGCCCCCTTCTTGTAGCACTGCCATGCGGCTGATCCGTTGCTGTTCATGGCATTGGTAGAAAGGAAATATGTATTTCCGTATCCTCCGGAAGCTATGACCACGGCATGTGCGCCGAATCTTTCGATTTCACCCGTAACAAGATTCCTGGCTATGATACCCTTAGCCTCACCGTTTATCAGAACTATGTCGAGCATCTCGTGGCGTGGATAGCTTTTCACCGTACCTTCGGCAATCTGACGGTTGAGAGCGGCATACGCACCGAGAAGAAGCTGCTGTCCTGTTTGACCGCGCGCATAGAACGTACGGCTAACCTGCGCTCCTCCGAAAGAACGGTTGGCGAGCAGTCCGCCATATTCCCTTGCGAAAGGTACACCCTGAGCTACGCACTGGTCGATAATGTTTCCGCTGACCTCTGCCAGACGATATACATTAGCCTCGCGGCTGCGATAATCACCTCCCTTGATCGTTTCATAGAATAAACGATAAACGGAGTCATTGTCATTCTGGTAGTTCTTGGCAGCGTTTATACCTCCCTGAGCTGCAATAGAATGCGCCCTTCTCGGAGAATCGCTGATACAAAACACCTTCACATTGTAACCGAGTTCACCGAGGGAAGCAGCTGCAGACGCTCCGCCGAGACCGGTTCCGATAACGATGATTTCGAGTTTCCTTTTGTTGCCGGGATTTACGACACGAAGCTGAGACTTATGCTTTGTCCATTTCTCAGACAAAGGACCCTCTGGAATCTTGGAAATTAATTTTTCGGCCATTTTATATCGATTATTGAAATTTCGCCACAATTTTAGTGATTTTTACGCAATTCCGCAATTAATGGACACTAAAAAGTCTCCACAAAAGGACCTTTCCAGTGTATATAGCATTCAAATGCATCCTGATAGATTCTGAAAAAGTTTTCCGATATCTTCCGGTATCTTTTAATATATGTGCCTCCGGAAATGCCGCCGTTGCAGAATTTCCGGTAAAGCGGCAGGAATTCTCCTTTTATGATGGCCTCAGCCCTGCGGCTGCAGGCCAATGTCGACGTGCTCCAAGGGGTATCTCCGAGTACGAATCTGAGACCTATGTATTTGGAATGATTGCTGATACCGCAGCCAGGATAATACACATACTTATAACTCAGAAAATCGGCAAGTCCGGAGAAAGAATCAAGGACAGATTCCGGAAAGCATGACAATTCTTCCGGTACGCAGTCGTCTTTGGAAACAGGGACCGGAACGGTCACAGACACCGCAGGATAGCCGAGAGCAGCCCACATTACGATCTCCAAAGGATTCCCGCCTTTCGGAACTCCCTGCACTACCACTGCCGCCGAAGTGGAACGGCGGGGAATGAAATCGAGATCAGGTACGCAGGCATTGGTTCCTGAAAGGAATTCCGAAGAATCACGTACAAGGTCTATCCCGATAAGCTCATGTCTGTATGAACGGGAAAGACTATCGATAATACCGAGCGGACCTATCTCGGACAAGGTGCTATGCTCCCGCATCTCGCTGAAAATGGCTGACGCAGTCAGGTATCTTTCCCTGCCCTTCCATCTGCTCACAGGACCTGAAATGGAATAATTGGTCACGACTATGTATCCTTCCTCTTTCTCATTCACATCCCTCTTGTGATATGAAAAATTCCCGGTCTCATACCATGCTGCGCCTCCAAAGGCGTCAATGCATCCGAAATTGGCTTCAACACCGAGAGGTTTGGGCAAGGTATCGAGAAAATGTTCGAAATCCTCCACAGTAGCGCATATTTCCAAAGCCCTGTACATCAGCAGGCCTTCCCTATCCATTTCAGAAACCGGAACATCATCGTTTTTCAGGCAGTATGAAGCGGTATTCATGATGGCAAACCCTGCAGTATTCGCGCCTATCCACACTTCGCCGCCTTCGGATTCCGAATTCACGAGACCGATAAAAGAATACTTCTCTCCCTTGAAATGCCTTACACTGTTGTCGAGATGATCGGTATCCCTGTTCTTCCACATCAGAGGCCTGCCGTCCGCCGTCTTTTTACCGGAAATAATCACGGCAGTACAGGCATCGGCTTCGGGTAGCAACCCGACAGCAGGCCAGACAAAAAGAAAAAAAATCAAGGCCGTGAAGAATTTTACGGTACGGGATTCCATATCAGAATAAAGTATAATCGTCGCTTCCTGACACAGGTTCCATGCCGAGATGACGGTATGCAAGAGGCGTCACCTCCCTGCCCCTCGGAGTCCTGACGAGAAAACCTTCCTTTATCAGAAACGGTTCATACACCTCTTCAAGGGTACCCTGATCCTCGCCTACTGCTGTGGCGATGGTATTGGCCCCGACAGGGCCGCCTTTGAATTTGGTTATGATGGTACGCAGGATTTTATTGTCGACGGAATCCAGTCCGCGTTTGTCTATATTAAGGGCATCAAGTGCAAGACGGGCTATGGCGAGATCAATATGACCGTTGCCTTTTACCTGTGCGAAATCACGTACTCGACGAAGAAGTGAATTTGCAATCCTCGGGGTACCGCGGCTTCGGAGCGCGACTTCATATGCAGCTTCGTCATCTATGCCGATTCCCAATATGGACGCGCTTCTTCTTACTATATGGACAAGATCCGATGTGTCGTAATATTCAAGGGCGAACTTGATACCGAACCTGGCTCTCAATGGCGCTGTAAGCAGACCGCTTCTGGTGGTGGCTCCCACAAGTGTAAACGGATTCAGGGATATCCTGACCGACCTTGCCCCCGGCCCCTTGTCTATCATGATATCTATGACGAAATCTTCCATGGCGGAATAAAGGTATTCTTCCACCACAGGAGAAAGACGATGTATCTCGTCGATGAAAAGCACGTCTCCCTCATCGAGAGATGTCAGGAGTCCGGCCAGATCGCCTGGTTTGTCAAGTACGGGACCGGAAGTGACCTTCAGGTCGGAACCGAGTTCGTTAGCTATAATATGAGCCAGAGTAGTCTTGCCAAGTCCGGGAGGACCGTGGAAAAGCACATGGTCCAGGGATTCGCCTCTCATTCTGGCAGCCTGTACGAAAATTTTCAGGTTCGCGATGATTTTATCCTGTCCGGAAAAATCCCCGAGGGCCTGCGGCCTTATCATTTTGTCCATCTCCCTGTCTTTCCCCTGTCCGGCATCATGAGGGTCGAATCGCTCCGCCATAATCATCAGATTTATTTTTTACAAA
The DNA here is from genome assembly GCA_949300335.1 of uncultured Bacteroidales bacterium. Classification (GTDB taxonomy): domain Bacteria; phylum Bacteroidota; class Bacteroidia; order Bacteroidales; family UBA932; genus Cryptobacteroides. The sequence continues at coordinate 6,571 of CASGDV010000054.1, forward strand.
TATAGTTCTTTTAAAGGAATTTATTTTGATTATGGATGTGTATATATGTTGATAACTTTATTTCCTATACTGAATATCAATTATTTATGCTAAAACTTTATTTGCATGGCATGTTTTGTGGCTATGGAAAACATCATCGGAAAATGTTTGTCTTTAATTTGGATTTGAAAAAATTAATCTGATTATACGATTTTTTCGGATTTAATAATTTATTTTTGGATTTTCTTTGTACACGATATCTACATGTTTTATACATGATTTTATACCGATATCAACAGGTTTTCAACAGATATTTGTTAAAATATGACAATAAACGGCAAGTCGGCGGAACTTCTGGGCGAAAAACTTGAAAAGACAGGCGAGGTGGCATGTGCGGGACTTTTTCTTTCCGCCAGGTGGTTCGTTTTCGCGTCAGTAGCCCGAAAGGGACTTCATGTCATAGTGATGCCGGACAGGGAGTCTGCGGAGTACTGTACTTCGGATTTGTATGACATTATAGACGGGGACAGGGTTTTTTTCCTGCCCGATACCGGAAAAAAGATAGAGAGAAGCAACTATAAAGCCTCCATGGAGGTGCAGCGGACAGCCGCTCTCGGACGTCTGATGCAAAGGACCGGTGATGAACTTGTGGTGCTGGTGACATATCCGGCAGCACTTGAAGAGAATGTGCCGTCCGGAGACAAGGTAAGTTCTTCCGTCATATCGCTGGACAGAGGAATGGAGGCAGGGTACGACCGCCTGTGCGAAAGACTGGCTGAAGAAGGTTTCATCAAGACGGATTTCGTGTCCGAGCCTGGGCAGTATGCTGTCAGGGGCGGACTTGTGGATGTCTTCTCTTTTTCTTTCAACAATCCTTTCCGTATATCCTTTTTCGGTGATGAAATAGAAAGCATAAGTGTCTTCAACTGCAATACCCAGCTGTCTGAAGAAAAAGTGGAGCATGCGGACATTTATCCTGAGCTTGTCGCAGGGGATGATGACGGGAAACCGGTATCCGGACTTTTCCCTGAAGATACTGTGGTATGGCTCGATTCGTCGGACATGTTCAGGAAAAGCGGTTTCTTCGAGGCTCTTATGTCTTTCAGGCATATTTATTTGGACACTCCCCTGTCCGAGCCTGATATAGAGACCGTAAAATTCGACATATCGCCGCAGCCTGTCTTCAACAAGAATTTCGAACTTCTGGTGGAGGATATAAGGAAAAGGGTGGAAGAAGGCTGGAAAGTCTGTATTTTCGGAAAAAAGGAATCCCAGTTAGACAGACTCAGGTCGATACTTTCCCAATATGGCGGAATAATTCCGGAATTCATATCAGGAAAGGATATCCACAACGGGTTCATAGACAATCAGGAGAAGATATGCTGCTACTCCGACCACGAGATATTCGACAGGTTCCACAGGGTGACTATTAGAAGGAGTGTGGAGAAAAGCGAACAGCTTACCATAAACGACCTGACTTCCTTCAATATAGGCGATTATATCGTCCACATAGACCATGGTGTCGGTATTTTCGGCGGTCTGGTGCGGGTAAGGGACGACAAGGGACGTATGCACGAAGTGGTCAAGCTCATTTATAAGGACAATGATACAGTCCTTGTATCCGTGCATTCCCTGCATAAGATTTCCAGATACAAGTCGAAAGATTCCGAACCTCCTAAAATCTACAAGCTCGGATCCAAGGTATGGCAGAATCTGAAGGCAAGCACCAAAAAGAAAGTCAAGGATATAGCCAAGGATCTCATACAGCTGTACGCCAAGCGCAAAAGTGTGAAAGGCTTCGCTTTTTCTCCTGATTCATACCTGCAGGAAGAACTGGAATCTTCTTTCATGTATGAGGATACTCCCGATCAGGAAAAGGCGGTGAAGGCGGTAAAGGCCGACATGGAGGCCGATTGTCCTATGGACAGGCTCGTGTGCGGCGATGTAGGTTTCGGAAAGACGGAAGTGGCTGTCAGGGCGGCATTCAAGGCTGTCGCGGACAGCAAACAGGTGGCTGTATTGGTCCCTACCACCATTCTTGCCCTGCAGCATTACAATACATTTCGCGGCAGGCTGAAGGATTTGCCGTGCAATATAGATTTCGTGAGCCGTCTCAGGACAGCGAAAGAGATTTCGGAGATTCAGAAAAAACTCAAGTCCGGGGCGATAGACATAATAATAGGTACTCATAAACTGCTCGGAAAAGGATTTGAATTCAAGGATCTGGGACTGCTGATAATAGACGAGGAACAGAAATTCGGGGTAAGCGCCAAGGAAAAGCTCCGCCAGATGAAGACAGCCGTGGATACCCTGACGCTTACCGCTACTCCGATACCGCGTACATTGCAGTTCTCCCTGCTCGGAGCCAGGGATTTGTCCATAATCAACACTCCCCCGCCGAACAGGATACCTGTCCAGACTGAAATCATGCTTTTCGACCATGACGAGGTGAAGCGCATCATAGATTATGAACTGAATAGAGGCGGCCAGATATTCTTTGTCCACAACAGGGTCGAAGAACTCCAGTCCATATATGACATAATACACGGTCTGGAGCCTGATATGAAGATATGCATAGCGCATGGCCAGATGGAGTCCAGAACATTGGAAAACAAGATACTCGACTTCATGAACGGGGATTATGACATGCTGCTGTGTACCACGATAATCGAAAACGGGCTCGATATTCCGAATGCGAATACCATCATCATCAATCAGGCCCAGAACATAGGCCTGAGCGACCTTCACCAGCTCAGGGGAAGGGTCGGGCGTTCGAACAGACGGGCTTTCTGTTATCTGATAGTTCCTCCGCTCGTGTCCATCACCGATGAAGCCAGAAGAAGACTCAAGGCTATAGAATCATTTTCTGATCTGGGAAGCGGTTTCAACATAGCCATGCAGGATCTCGATATCAGAGGAGCAGGAAATCTTCTGGGTGCGGAACAGAGCGGTTTCATTTCCGATATGGGGCTTGAAACTTACCAGAAAATACTTGCTGAAGCCATGGAGGAACTCGGCGTGGAGACAGGAAACACCTCCGGCAAGTCCGATGAATCATATGTATCCGACTGTACCATAGAGACAGACCAGCTGGCTCTGATACCTGACAGCTACATCGACATGACTGCGGAAAAGATAAGGATATACAAGGAATTGGATTCCATATCGGATGAAAAGACTTTGGATCAGTACCGCAGCCGTCTTGAAGACAGATTCGGAAAGATTCCGGTAGAGCTGGACAGGCTTTTCGACATAGTGCGAATCAGGCATCTCGGAGAAAAGACAGGCTTCGAAAAGATAATCATAAAGAACGGGGTAATGATATGTTTCTTCATATCCAATCCTCTTTCCAAATATTACAGGTCGGAAAAATTTTCTTCAGTCCTGCAGAGCATCAGCGCGAATCCGGCATTGTTCGACCTGAAACAGAACGACAGTCGACTGAGAATATTTGTCCGAAATGTAGAAAGTCTGCAGAAAGCCTGCGGGATATTGAAGAAATTATAAGTACCTTTACTGATTGTCCGGCCCGGCCGGACAATATCATTGATTGATTTATGGTGAATTTTGTCGTGGACATAGGCAATACCGCCCTGAAGGCGGCCTGGGCCGATGGCGTCACCTTGGGAAAAACATACAGGTATCAGGGTGAGAGAATGTTGGATTTCATACTTTCTCTCGTGTCCGGAAACAGGCCTGACGTGATGGTGTTGTCATCTTCCAGAGAAATATCCCAGCAGGATGAAGAAAAGCTGAAGGCTGTCTGCAATGTGTTGATAGTGATAGATTCCCTGCATAAGGGAGTATATGAAGCCAGGGGTATTCCTGAATATGTCACTCCGGACAGGCTCGCTTCTGTCGTGGCCGCCGGATATCTGTTCAGAGACAGAGGATGTACCGTATTCGATTTCGGCACTACCCTTACCATAGATTTCATAGCTCCGGACGGACGTTATTCAGGAGGGAACATATCGCCCGGCTGCCGGACCAGATTCAAGGCTCTGAACAGATATTCCAGAGCGCTTCCTCTGCTTGATACTCCTGAAAGCGTGGACGATATAGGGACATCGCTCCATGCTTCCATGGAATCCGGGGTGATAAAGGGTATAATGTTTGAGGTGCAAGGCTATCTGTCTTTATATCCGGGAAATATTGTCATTTTTACCGGTGGAGATGCAATTTATTTTGCAAAACGCATTAAAAACTCCATCTTTGTAGTTTGTAATTTAGTTTTGATGGGATTAGCTATAGTGGCTGCTGAATATGTCGGATAGATTTTACTTGTTAGTTTCAGTTCTTGTCGCATTGGTGTGCATACCTGCTGCCGGTCAGTCGGGCGGAGCTTATGGCGCTTATTCTCCGTACTCCGTCTTCGGTATAGGAGACCTGTCCAGAGAGGGGACTGCGTACAACAAGAGTATGGGAGGAGTGGGTATAGCCTCTAACAGCAGAAGATTCATAAATGTCATGAATCCGGCATCCGTTTCCGTAAGGGACAGCAGTTCTTTCATGGCAGATTTCGGTTTCGTGCAGAAGAACACTGTTTTCAGACAGAATAATCTCAGGTCCGGAAACAATACGTTCAACATGTATGATTTCGTGATAAGTTTCCCTATCTACAGGTCATCTGCCCTTATGCTCGGCATAACCCCTTTCAGCGATATAGGATACGACATCAAACTGAAGCAGACCGATCCTGACGTGATAGGAAATACGGGTAACATCACGGACAATACATACGGGGAAGGAAGCGTCTATCAGATGTTCATAGGCGGAGGAGCTACATTCTGGAAGAGGTTTTCAGTGGGGGCTCAGGCCATATATTATTTCGGAAATCTGGACAAGGTTTATAACCGCAATTTCAGCGATGCTTCCTTCAGCTCGCTGAACAGCGGATACAGTCTTCTGGTACGCGGATTCACCGGAAAATTCGGACTGCAGTACCAGCAGCCCTTGGGAAATGACCTTTATATGGTGTTCGGAGCCACTTACAGACTTCAGACAAACATAAAAGGCCATACCATATATTACAAGAACAAGAATACTTCCGAGATTGTGGATACCCTGGTCTACAGGGATATGGTGAACGGGAAGGATAACAAGCTCAGGATAGCCGGCGAATTGGGTGTGGGAATATCCATAAAGCAAGGTGAAAGGTGGAGCGCCGAGTTCAATTATATGGTTTCCGACTGGAGAAACAGCGGTATGGACAAGTATGAAGGATACGGTGTCAGCGGAGCTTCCGTTTTTTCCGCTTCCGTGTCGCATTCCTTCAGGGCCGGTTTCGAAATTGTTCCGAACAGGAACGATATCAGGTATTACCTGCGCAGATGTGCATACAGGGCAGGGGCTTTTTATGAGCAGGCGTATTATAAGATTGACGGGAACCGGGTGGATTCGTTCGGCGTGACGTTGGGTGTCACATTGCCTGTATTCAGGCTATACAACGGTCTGACCATAGGTGTGGAAGCGGGACAGAGGGGAAGTCTCAGGACGAACATGACCAGAGAAAGATACGTGTCTTTCGTGGTGGGATTCAATATATTCGACATTTGGTTCCAGAAGACGCAATATCATTGATTTATGGAATCATTATTGCATGTCGGCGTGTCTGTCTTGTCGTGTAATGTGTTATGAAACAAACTTATTGCAATATGAAAAAAAGTGTTCTTTTGTTTTTCTCTGTCGTATTCATGCTGGCAGGGGCGAGCATAGCTTCCGCACAGGGGAAGTACGGTGCTGACAGTGCTGAATGTATCAAGTATCTGTCCTATTACAACGAATATTATAAGCAGAAAAACTACGATGACGCTCTCCCTAACTGGAGAAAGGCTTATTCTCTCTGTCCTCCTACCGCTAATCAGACCATGCTGATAAACGGTACGGCCCTTTACAGGCGTCTGATAAATGCTAACCGCAACAACCCGGTATATCTGGAGGGACTGATAGATACCCTGATGACTCTGCATGACATAAGGGCCCAGTATTATCCTAAATACGCAGTGACGGCACGGAACAACAAGGGACTCGACATGATAAACTATGTCAAGGATGATCCTCAGAAACTCTATGACGAATTCAAGAAAATCATAGCGGAGAACAAGTCTGCGGTAAAGCCTCAGATACTTCTTTTCGAGCTCAATACTTCATGCCAGCTGTATCAGAACGGTACCTTGATGGCTGAGGATGTCATGCAGGACTACAATGACGTGATGCAGCTTCTCGACCAGATGAAGCAGACTCCGGAAATAGAGAAAATAAGGACTGACTGCGAGACCCTGTTCATCGCAAGCAATGTGGCCAACTGCGAAAACCTTATCGAACTTTTCACCCCGAGATTCGAGGCGGCACCGGATGACCTGCAGCTTGCCACGAATATAGTGAAGATGCTTTCCACTACTGAAGGATGTACTGACAACGACCTGTTCAAGAATGCGGCAAACACCATGCACAGGCTTTCGCCTACATACACTTCGGCACACTTCCTTTACCAGCTCTATTCGGCTGAAGGTGATGTGAAGACTGCGCTCCAGTTCATAGATGA
>CASGDV010000055.1 GCA_949300335.1 uncultured Bacteroidales bacterium
CCTCGCGGCAATGCCTGTGGGCACATACGGGGCGATGTTCTGCCTCCAGTACGGCAAGGACGAGACCGTCATGGTCCAGGGCATCCTCATCTCCACCCTGCTGTCGATACTAAGTATTCCTCTGATTACGCAGATACTGTGACCTGCAAAACCTCAACGACTGTTCAAAATGAACAATTATATAAAATTATCTAAACAAATAAATTGCCCTAAAAAGAAAAAATCCAAAGAAATATTGTTGTAAAACCAGGCATTCTCTACTAAAACATACCAAAAAGTAAGCATAATTATGATTTTTTCATAGTTTTTATTAATTTTGGACATGAATCAACGGGCTTATGAAGAGAAAAATCACTGAACAACTGGTTGTCTGGAAAAATATGCCGGGCCACAAGCCTCTCATCCTTCAGGGCGCACGGCAGGTCGGAAAGTCATATATTCTTGAAGAATTCGGAAAAGAATACTATAAAACCTGTGTCCGCGTAAGTCTGGACCTTGTTCCTGAAGTACGGAATTTCCTGAAAAAAAATATCAACCCGCAAGAAATCATAGCATATCTTGAATCTCTGTACAATATCAGGATAGTACCTCACGAAACTCTGATAATATTGGATGAGATACAAGACTGCAAACGGGCATTGCTTGCATTGAAATACTTTCAGGAAGAATATCCGCAATATGACATCATGGCTGCCGGCAGCCTGCTTGGAGTTGCTGTAAATCGAGGGGAAAAGATGTCCGAGGAGAAAGACATGGACTCAGTTGCGGAAACCGAATCAGATGAAGATTTTTCCTATCCTGTAGGAAAAGTGGATGAAATGTTCCTCTTCCCGATGGATTTCGAAGAATTTCTGTGGGCAACCGGAAATCTTGTGCTTGCAGATGAGATTCGCAGGCACTATGAAAATGATGAAGCCATGCCCGATTCGCTGCATCGCATGGCTTTGGATCTATACCAGAAATATCTCGTCGTGGGAGGAATGCCGGAATCAGTACGGAAATATGCAGAGACCAACAGTTATATCGAGTGCCGTACAGTACAACAAGCCATATTGAGCGGATACGATGCGGACATGAGCAAATACGCCAATCCGACAACCGCAGTAAAGATCCGGGCATGCTGGAACTCAATCCCGGCGCAGTTGGCAAAGGAAAACAGGAAATTCCAGTATAAACTTGCACGAAAAGGTGGTACGGCAAAAATTTTCGGGGAAGCCATCAACTGGCTGATCCTTTCAGGTATCGTCCTCAAATGCAAACTTGTCACTCACGGATACATTCCTCTCTCTGCATACGAAGATGACAGTGATTTCAAGATATATCTTTCAGATGTAGGCCTGCTCGGGGCAAAGGCACAAATGCCTGTCCCGATGCTTCTGAATGCGTCCTCGGTCGACAACACATTCCTCGGTGCCGTCACGGAAAACTATGTCGGACAGGCTCTCAAGACCAATGGGATCGACCTCCGCTACTGGAAGAATGAGAACACTGCCGAACTTGAATTTGTCATACAGGATGATACCGATGTCATTCCAGTGGAAGTCAAGAAAGGCACGAAAGTAAAGGCTATCAGCATGAACACTTTCGTCAAGGAATACAACAGCAGCATTGCCTACCGGATATCCTCAAGGAACTTCGGTTTCGCCAACGGAATCAAGTCCATCCCTCTTTACGCCGTGTTCTGCATAAACAGGATTTGAGTTCAAAATCAC
>CASGDV010000056.1 GCA_949300335.1 uncultured Bacteroidales bacterium
ATTGGCTCCAGTTGGGTCCAAAAATGAAAAAAGGGGCTCCGAAACGGAGCCGAAAATATAAAAAGATGAGTTCGATCGGAAAAACAACAGGGACAGTCTGCCGATTGACTCATAATGACGGAATTAAACGACAGTCCCTAAATAAGCACTGAAATGGTAACCAGAAGAAATTTTATCAGGACTATGTCCATGGCAACGGCCGGTCTTGCCATAGGAGCAAAGGGAAGTCTGTTTTCGGCAGCGGCATCAACCGGTAAGCCGCGGCGGGGGGAGAAAGTGAAAATAGCTTACATAGGAATAGGCAACCGTGGCGAGCAGATTATAAATGATTTTGCCCGGACCGGGATGGTTGAGGTGACGGCCTTGTGTGATGTTGATCTTGACGGCAGCCAGACCCAAAAAGTTCAGGCCATGTACCCGAATGCCAGGAAATTCCGCGATTTCAGGGAACTCTTCGACAAGGCCGGGAACGATTTTGAGGCTGTAGCCATTGCTACTCCCGATCATTCTCATTTCCCGATTGCGATGCTGGCGCTGGAGTCCGGGAAGCATGTGTATGTGGAAAAACCGATGGCACGAACTTTCCTGGAAGCCGAACTTATGATGGAAGCGGCAAGGAAACATCCGGACCTTGTGACCCAGGTCGGAAACCAGGGGCATTCCGAAGCCAATTATTTCCAGTTCAAGGCGTGGATGGAAGCCGGGATAATAAAGGACGTGACGGCCATAACAGCACATATGAACAATGAGCGAAGATGGCACAAATGGGATGCGTCGAAGATATACAGGATGCCTGAAGGAGAGCCGCTGCCTCCCGGCATGGACTGGGATACATGGCTTTGCGCACGGCCTTATCATGAGTACAATTCAAAATACCATCAGGGAGACTGGAGATGTTGGTACGATTTCGGAATGGGTGCCCTCGGTGACTGGGGTGCGCATATCCTGGATACCGCTCATGAATTTCTTGAACTGGGCCTTCCGTATGAAATCAACATGTTGAAGGCTGAAGGGCATAATGATTATTTTTATCCGTATTCGTCCACGATATTGTTCCGCTTTCCTCAGAGAAAAGGGATGCCTCCGGTTGATGTGACATGGTATGACGGAGTTGATAATCTGCCTCCTCTTCCGGCAGGGTACGGAGCTTCGACTGTCACTGAAGGAGTACCGTCTACCAATCAGGGAGAGTCAGTCCCGTCAAATCTCAATCCCGGGAAAATCATATATTCCAGAGACCTTATATTCAAGGGGGGAAGCCATGGGAGCACACTATCCATAATCCCGGATGAAAAGTCCGCAGAGATGGCCGGCAAACTGCCTGAAGTGCCGTCAAGTCCTTCGAACCATTTCGAGAACTTTTTACTCGCCTGCCAGGGACTGGAGAAGACGCGTTCTTCTTTTGAAATTCACGGTCCTTTAAGTCAGGTATTCTCTCTGGGAGTAATAGCCCAAAGACTGAATGCCCGGCTGTTTTTCGACAGCAGGACAAAAACCATCACCAACAATGCATTTGCAAACGCCATGCTCGCTGGAGAACCGCCTCGCAAGGGTTGGGGAGACTTTTACCGGCAGCAGTCCGGCATATGCGGAATATGATAATGCTTTAATTAGAATCTGAGAAGTATATGAAAAAGATATTTACAGCATTGTTCCTGCTTGCAGCTGTTTCATTTATTGCGTCTGCACAGGAATGGGAGTCCCTGTTCAACGGCAGAAACCTCGACGGTTGGAAAAAGCTCAACGGGAAAGCGGCTTATGTAGTGGAAGACGGAGTAATAACCGGTATCTCCAGAATGAATACTCCCAATACGTTCCTGGCTGCTGACAGAGAATTCGGAGATTTCATCCTTGAATTCGAGTTCAAGGTGGATGACGGATTAAATTCGGGTGTACAGTTCCGCAGCCACAGCAGTAAGGAATATCAGAACGGCCGTGTTCACGGATATCAGTTTGAAATAGATCCTTCCCAAAGGGCTTGGACAGGCGGAATCTACGATGAGGCTGCCAGAGGATGGCTGTATCCCCTGACTGAAAATCCGGAGGCAAGGACAGCTTTCAGGAACGGACAATGGAACAAGGCGAGGATCGAGGCCGTAGGCAATTCCATACGCACATGGGTGAATGGGGTGCCGTGCGCCGATATCTGGGATGACGATTCAGCCGAAGGTATCATTGCCCTCCAGGTACATGCCATATCCGATCCAGCATATGCAGGGAAAACGGTTTGCTGGAAGGACATACGTATATGTACCAGAGATGTGCAGAAATACTTGACTCCTGTCTGTACATCTGTCCCTCATGTCAATCTTGTAGACAATACCGTTTCTCCGCGTGAGGCTGCGGTAGGTTGGACACTTTTATGGGATGGGAAGACTACAGAAGGCTGGCGCGGGGCAAAACTGGAAGGTTTTCCGGCATCAGGATGGAAAATCGAAGATGGAGTCCTCAAAGTGGAGAAGGGAAACGGAGGCGAATCCGAAAATGGCGGAGATATAATAACAACGCGAACTTACGGAGACTTTGTTCTGAGTGTGGATTTCAAGATTACCGAAGGAGCCAATAGCGGAATCAAGTATTTCGTCGATCCGGAACTTAATAAAGGCACGGGTTCGGCTATCGGTTGCGAATTCCAGATTCTGGACGATGACCTTCATCCCGATGCAAAATTAGGAGTGAAAGGCAACCGGAAATGCGGTTCCCTTTATGACCTGATTCCTGCTCCTGAAGACAAACCGTTTGACAAATCTGCGTTCAATACCGCCGTGGTGATAGTCAAGGGCAGCCACGTGGAACACTGGCTCAACGGGGTCAAACTTCTGGAATACGAAAGGAACAATCAGATGTGGGATGCTCTTGTGGACTACAGCAAGTACCGTGACTGGCCGAATTTCGGAAACCTCTCAGATGGATATATTCTTCTGCAGGACCATGGCGATGAAGTATGGTTCAAGAATATCAAGATTAAAGCAGAATATCTCGAACAATACTGATATCGGCTGCCCTGATCAGTCTTTCATGCTCGAATTCTTCGGCATGTTCATGCAGCCAGGTCACTTCGAACGGTATATGTACGGCTTTACCGCCCAGCTCGAGAACAGGCACGATGTCGGATTTGAATGAATTTCCTATCATGAGCAATTCTTCCGGCGTAATGCCTGTTTTTGCGCAGAGGTCGGCATATTCCTTCAGAGTCTTGTTGGTAACGATGTCTGTCAGGTCGAAGTATTTTTCCAGTCCGGAACGTTTCAGCTTGTTCTGCTGGTCGAGCATGTCGCCTTTTGTGAAAAGTACGAGCGTATATTTGCCGGAGGCATGAAGCCTGGCAAGAGTGTCCGTCACCCCGGGAAGCGGAGTGGCCGGTATGCCGAGCAGGTTCTTTCCTGCCGACAGTATGCGGCCCAGCTTTTCTCCGGACAGATTTCCTCTGCTTATTTTCAGTGCGGTTTCCATCATGGATATGGTAAATGCCTTGGCACCGTATCCGAGGCATTCCATATTTCCGGTCTCGACTTCAAAAAGTTCTTGGGAGAGTTTCTCCCTGTCTCCGTATTCCGACAACTCTTTGCAGAACACCGATTCCGCGGTCATGTAATGGTTCTGGTTGTCCCACAGAGTATCGTCGGCATCGAATGCCACTACCTTGATTCCCTTCCTGAAATCTTCATATTCCTTTTTGCCGTATTCTTTCATATTTTTTCAGTCCGTGCCGGCAAAAATAGCAATATTTCAGTTTCTCTTCAAAATCGCCCGATAGTTTTGCACAGCATTTTGAAATAGAGGTATTGTGACCTCTATAAAAATCATGAAACATAAAAATATTGTGTTATGAAAAAATTAATGTTGATTATTATTTCAGGGTTGTTGGGAATAGTGTCATTCGTAAGCTGCGATGACGAAAGGAAAATCAATTCGGACAAGTTGCCCGGCGATGCGCTCGATTTCATTTCGAGATATTTCGGAGATTCGGACATATCGTATGCCGAAAAGGACAGGGACAACGGTAAGGTAGACTATAAAGTCATCCTATCTAACGGAACTGAAATAGACTTCGATGAGAACGGACAGTGGGTTTCCGTCGACTGCAAGTTCTCCACAGTTCCGGACGGAATAATTCCTGATGCTGTCAGGACAGACCTTGCAACAAGATACCCTGAAGCATCAGTCTACAAGATTGAAAAAGAACTTGGAGGCTATGAATTGACAGTTACTGGAGACCGGGAACTTCTATACGATTATGACGGAGTTTTTGTCCGCGAGGTCCTCGACCGTTAAACGGCAGCTTTTTCGGGGCTGACTGCCAAAAGTAGTCAAGCCCCTTTCCTTTTCCTCCGGACATGATAATTTCTGCCTGATTATGGTAATTTTGCAGTCTCAAGGAAATTATGTGCTGTCATGGTGTTTTCTCTGAGCCATAGTGTATTTCCTCCGCTCATTTTTCTATCAGCTGCATGCGCCTTCACAATACCTGTAATTTTCAATAATTTTTTTCAACCCACGCGCATCGGTCTTTCGCGTAAATAATTGATTGATAAATACTTATCATAGAAGCTGATGCTCGTGATCCCCAAAAAAACAGGTCACGCGCATCACAGTTTTTTTATAAGTGTTTAATTATCAGCGATTTGCTGAAAATCGAGATGCGCGTGGGTTTGAAAATCCGTGCCGGATCTTCGGATTCCGTTATTGCGAAAGAACTTTGGATTATGTCCGCAGGGTTGCAAATCCATACCTGATGCTCAGGGAAGAAATACAAATGTTTAGGAAGGAATTGAAATGTCTGGATAACTCGCTAGAGGATGAGGGGCGAAAAAGTTACCGAATGCTGGAATAAAGCTATAAAGTTTTATCAAAGTAACTATAATATGTTAAAAATCAATTTATTATATGTGGCTTTACCAGCTGGTTTTGTCTGCATTGCCGGAATAGCTGCCGGTTACCACCTGTTTTTTTTGGGATGATTCAATAGCAGTCTTTATTCCCGTGATTCGTGATCTTTAATAGCAATCCTCATTCCGGTAATCCGTGATCCGTAATAGCAGTCTTCATTTGGGGGAGTGCAAAAAAAGAGGTCTGACTCAAATGTAAGTCAGACCTCTTCCGCGGTGAGAGGGGGATTCGAACCCCCGGTACGGTAACCCGTACGGCAGTTTAGCAAACTGCTGGTTTCAGCCACTCACCCATCTCACCAGTGTCCGAAACTTTATGTTCCCGCAACCATGCAAACCATGGGGTCGTGATGATTCGGACTGCAAATATACAAACTTTTTATTGTTTTGCAATATTTTCTCTCATGTCGGTGTCGGCCTGAATATTTTTCATTTTGTAATAATCCATGATGCCCAGATTGCCGTTTCTGAATGCCTCTGCCATTGCAAGCGGAACCTGCGCTTCCGCTTCAATCACTTTAGCCCTTGCTTCCTGTGATTTCGCCTTCATTTCCTGCTCGAGGGCTACTGCCATGGCCCTTCTTTCCTCGGCACGTGCCTGTGCAATATTCTTGTCTGCATTAGCCTGATCCATCTGGAGCACTGCACCGATGTTCTTTCCGATATCGATGTCGGCGATGTCTATCGACAAGATTTCAAATGCCGTTCCCGCATCAAGTCCTTTGCTCAGCACGACTTTGGAGATTGAATCAGGGTTCTCCAGAACCTCCTTGTGGCTTTCTGCCGAGCCGATGCTGGAAACGATACCTTCACCTACCCTTGCGAGGACTGTTTCCTCACCTGCTCCTCCGACAAGCTGCTGTATGTTTGCCCTGACGGTGACCCTGGCTTTTGCAATAAGCTGTATGCCGTCCTTTGCAACAGCCGTTACCGGAGGCGTATTGATTACTTTCGGATTTACGGACATCTGGACAGCTTCGAAAACATCCCTTCCTGCAAGGTCTATGGCGGCCGCTTTCTTGAAGTCAAGGTTGATGTTCGCCTTGTCAGCCGATATCAGTGCATTGACAACCTTAGGGACGTTGCCTTTCGCAAGATAATGAGCTTCCAGTTCATTGGCATTAAGGGTCAGTCCGGCTTTTGTACCCGTGACCATGGCCATCACTATAGTCCCCGGAGACACACCTCTCCATCTCATGAGAACGAGCTGGATAAGTGAAATCCTAACTCCGGAAATCAATGCCTGGAACCATAATGTGATAGGGAAGAACCACAGAAGGATTACGAGGCCTACGATTGCTACTGCAACCCAGATTAGAAACATTACCATAATTGTGTATAGTTTAATTGTTATCAATAATCGGCTTCAACCGGCTTTACAAAAATCTTGTTGTCTTCTATCAGGACTACTTCAATGTCCGTATCGGCATCTATTATTCCTTCCAGTGACTTTACTTCATATTTCTTGTCCCCGATCTTTGCCATACCTACAGGCCCGAGCCTTGTAATGGCTTTCCCGGTATCGCCGACAGCAATTACAGATTCGTCGAAATATGAAACTTTTGAATCTATCTTCGTCTCCAGTGAGAGCTTTTTCCATGTTTTTGCCCTGAGTACATAGATGGACAGGCCAACAGTCAATATGATGTTGATTGCCGTGACAATAACTCCAGTCTGCGTTCCGAATTCCTGAAATGCATAGAAGCATGAACCGGCGAGAGATAAAATTCCCAATATTCCGGCAAAACCGATGCCCGGGATTATAAGGATTTCCGCTAAAAGCAGTATCAGTCCTACGAGTATAAGTACTATGATGAATGCCATAATATAACGTTTTTCTGTTCAAGTCTATTTATTTGCCATTTCTATTTCGCCTGCCTTGACAACGGAAATGTTTGCAAGGCCCAATGCCCTCAATGCCGCGCAGGTCCTTTCTGCCTCTTCAAGGTCATCATAAAGACCGACGATGAATGAAACCGTTCCTCCTGAAGAACTTTTTGCTATGTCCTTGCGGGATTCCTGGTTTATGGCCGTGACTGCAAGCTCCGGCAGCGATTCGGCATCATGATATATGACAATGTTATATACGTCTTTTTTTGTTTTTTCAAGAGTCCTGGCCTTCTGTACGGTGATTGGTTTCCCGTCCTGGAACGCAGTTATGAACGCATTCCTGAAGCCGGCTCTCTTTACTTTGTTGAGATTGGCAAGAACGTCTTTGTATGTAGTGAACAGTCCTACTCTGTAAATGTATTTCGAAGGAGCACTGTGGTGCTCGAATACTGGACTGAGCCCCCTGATATCCTTAACCGTAGCCTTTCTTGACAGGGAAAATATCTGTATCTGGTATATAATGCCTTCAGGCAATTCATTATTCTCGGCAAATCTTCCCTCAGGCAGGATCATAAATGAATAGTCGAATTTCTTTACTGGCTTTTCTACGGTTATGTCAAGCGGTGAACCGAAACTCATCTTGGTAAATGTATATGACGACGCAGCACCGACAACCTCCTTGTCAGCCTCCTGCATCATCTTGTCCGGATCTATTACAACACCGCTGAAAAGGAATTCCATCTCAATCTGCTGAAGTTGTGCGGTGACTTTCACAAGTGAATCCTGAAGGCCTGGAATAAGCGACTCCCTTTGCAGTATCTCGCTTGTGAGCATATCCCTTTCATCGGCATTGTCGCTTTCAGCAAAACGGTTGCGGGCCCTGTCCAGGGCGTGGTTGTTATTGGAAATGGAATCTCTCAGCGAACGGACTTCCGAGACTTTCTTGGTATATCTCGTAATGTCGACGCTGTCTGTAATCGTTCCGGAAACAGTCGAACCGTTGTCCATTCTTGCAGGGTCATCCACAGGGGTTAGTTCCATCAGCTTTTTCAGAGCGTCGGTGTTGTCCAGCGCGCTCCGTACAGGCATGTTCTCAAACTCCAGGACATACAGGTATACGCTGTCTTTGGGACAGCCCCTGTCCGATGCGAACAATGTGTATTTACCGTCGGAAGTATTCATATACAGGAAGTCGTTGTACGGCGACGAATAAGGAAATCCCATGTTGACCGGAACTCCCCAGTCGCCAGTCTCTTCATCCCATTCCGATACATAAAGGTCATATCCTCCGACGCCATAAAGACCCGACGATGCGAAATAGAGTGACTTCCCGTCTGGGGAAAGCATCGGAAAAATCTCGTCCGAATATGATGTGAGGCTTTCGTTTATGAGGGATGGCAGTGACCATAGGCTGTCCTTGAATTCAGTTCTGCATATGTTCATGACTCCGTCTGCATCCGGAGCCGAAAAATATACGGTTTCTGCATTTTCCGGAAAATATGTCGCCTTTGCAAAAGGATGGGTGCCGAGAGAATCAAGCTTGTTCGGAACTTTTCTCCAGCTTCTGTCCTCGAGGGGGTAGAACAGGAAAAAATCCTCGATTGAGAACATGTGCCTTGCCACGACTGCAGGTTTGCTGCAGAACTTCATCATGTTCATTCCGTTTTCCGCTGAAATGAGCCTGTCCTTGAGCGTAGTCTGCAGAACGGAATCGGCGGTACTTTTCGCGGCTTTTTTATATATGGTCGCAGCTTCGGCAAAGCAATAGCTTTTCTGGAGGGAATCTGCCATGGCTGTCATGGAGGAAATTTCAGCTGCGGAAACATATGCCGTGCTGTCATTTGCCGCAGCTGCGGTCGTATCGGAAACTGTCGGGATTTCCTGACCGGAAATGCAGAACGAACAAAACAGATATGTTATGATAGATGTAGTCAGATGCTTTCTCATGTACCCTTCCAGTTCATTTACAGACTACAAAAATAAGAAAATCTTTACATATTGTTTATTTATAATAAAAAATGTAGTAAATTTGTGCCCTATTTTGCGGATATAGAGAAAGAACTATAAATTATTAACGATAAAAACTATGCAAAGTAAAGGTGCAATCAGATTAGCGGCAGTTTTACTGGCTCTTGCAAGTATCTGGCAGCTTTCCTTCACTCTCGTGACGAAGATTCAGGAGAACAAGGCTGTTAAATATGCAGAGAACGCAGTTGCTGCCATTCAGAATTCAGCCGATTTCGGCAGGATCGCCGAAGCGGACAGGGCTTTTTACCTGGATTCTATCAGAAAGGACATGAATCGCTGGTATCTGGATTCTGTATCAACGGAAAAGGTATATCTCGGATATACTTACAAGGATGTAAAGGAAAAGGAAATCAACCTGGGACTTGACCTTAAGGGTGGTATGAACGTGATGCTTCAGGTTCAGCTCGAAGATCTTGTGAAGGCTCTTGCAGACAACAATCAGTCTCCTGAGTTCACAAAGGCGATAGAACTAGCAAGGACCCGCAGCGTCGATTCCAGAGCCGACTTCATCACGCTTTTCGAACAGGCTTGGCATGAGACTTCGAACGGAATGCCTCTTGCACAGATTTTCGGTACATATGAGATGAGCAGCAAGATCAATGCTTCATCTACGGATTCCGATGTAATTTCCGTAATCAGGGATGAGGCGGAGAGTGCGATTGCCAATTCCTTCAATGTTCTCAGAAACCGTATCGATAGATTCGGTGTTACGCAGCCGAATATCCAGCAGCTCGGAAACAGCGGAAGGATTCTTGTGGAACTTCCTGGTGTAAAGGAGCCGGAGCGTGTGAGGAAACTTCTTCAGGGAACGGCATCTCTCGAGTTCTGGGCAACATATGACAACAGTGAAATTTTCCCGTTCCTGCAGGAAGCCAATTCCGTACTTGCTGCAATGACGGCATCCGAAAGCGATTCTTCACAGGCATCCGTTTCCGCTGAGACTGCTGAGACTGCGGCTGCAGACAGCCTGCTTGCCGAGGAACTCCAGAATCAGGCTACGGATGCACAGGAATTTGAAAAATACAAGAAAGAGAATCCATTGTTCGCGGCGCTTCAACCGGCTATGTTCAACGGCCGTCTGGCTACAGGTGCATGTATCGGTTATGCAAGTTATGCAGATACAGCCAGGATAAACAAATGGCTGCAGATGGATCAGATTGCTTCTTTGTTCCCGGCCGAGTTCAAGGCCATGTGGACAGTCAAACCATCTCAGAATATCCCGGGCGGGAATACATATGAGCTGGTTGCAATCAAGGCTACATCACGTGACGGGAAGGCTCCTCTTGACGGAGGTGTCGTTACCGATGCACGTGTTCAATACGGCAATTCAGGCGGAAATCCGAATGTTTCAATGACGATGAACGCTGAAGGTGCCAATATATGGGCAAGGATGACAAAGGACAATATCGGCAGGCAGATTGCCATAGTCCTTGACGGCATGGTTTATTCATATCCGGTTGTGAACGGTGAGATTTCCGGCGGAAGTTCGGAGATTACGGGAAACTTCAATCTGGAAGAGGCTGAGGACCTTGCCAACGTTTTGAAATCAGGTAAGCTTCCTGCTCCAGCGACCATCATCCAGGAACAGGTTGTAGGTCCTTCACTCGGTTCGGACTCTATCAATGCCGGCCTCATTTCATTTGCCATTGCGTTCCTGCTCGTACTTCTTTATATGGTATTCTTCTATCAGGGGGCAGGTCTCGTTGCCGATATCGCATTGTTGTGCAACGTACTCCTTCTGTTCGGTTCCCTTGTTTCATTCGGAGCAGTTCTTACCTTGCCTGGTATCGCCGGACTGGTGCTGACGCTAGGTATGGCTGTGGACGCCAATGTCATTATATATGAGAGAATCAAGGAGGAACTCAGGTCAGGCAAGGGCTTGAGCAAGGCTGTTGCGGATGGATATTCGAACGCATATTCCGCAATTATCGACGGTCAGATAACCACGATTTTGACAGGTGTGGTTCTCTTCATCTTCGGTTCAGGTCCTGTCCAGGGATTCGCTACGACTTTGATTATCGGTATCATCACTTCCGTTGCCACTTCAATCTTCATCACAAGGCTCATCTTTGATGACAGGGTATCCAAGGGAAAGAATATCGCATTCGACAACAAGCTTACAAGAAATTTCCTTCAGAATACCAGAATCGACTTCCTTTCCAAGAAGAAATATTCATATACTTTGTCTGCAATCCTTATTGTCGTGTCTATCGCATCGATTGCTTTCAAGGGATTTTCTTACGGTGTCGACTTTACGGGCGGACGTACCTTTGTCGTAAGATTCGACCAGCCGGTTCATGCTGAGGATGTACGTGAGGCTGCCATCATTGAGTTTGACGGTGCTGTCGAGGTAAAACAGTTCGGTGGTGAAAGCCAGATGAAGATTACTACACAGTACAAGGTCGAGGAGGAGTCTACCGAAGTGGATGCAGAAGTTGAAGCTAAACTCTACAATGCCCTCAAAGGCTTCTTCAAGGAGAACATTACTCTTGACCAGTTCCGTTCTACTCTTGAGAACCCTAACGGTATAATAAGTTCCGACAAGGTTGGGCCTACCATTGCAAACGACATGAAGCGTGATGCTATGATTGCGGTTGTGATTGCCCTGCTCGTGATTTTCGCTTATATCGCATTCAGGTTCAAAGGATGGACATGGGGATTGAGCGGTGTAGTATCCCTTGCCCATACAGCCCTGATTGTTGTCGGCTTCTTCTCCTTGTTCTCAGGCATACTGCCGTTCAGCCTCGATGTCGACCAGACATTCATTGCAGCTGTGCTTACCATCATCGGTTATGCAATCAATGACAATGTGGTGATTTTCGACCGTATCCGTGAATACAAGGGACTCCATCCTAAGTCCGATTTCTATTTCAATGTGAATGAGGCTTTGAACAGTACATTGTCACGTACGATGAATACCAGTCTAACTACTTTGGTCGTTATGATTGCAATCGCAATCTTCGGCGGCGAGGTCATCAGGGGGCTGGCAGTTGCATTGATCGTAGGTATCGTTGTCGGTACATATGCTTCAATATTTATCGGCACACCGATAATGTACGATGTTACAAAAGCTGCTCAGAAAAGGGCTGAATCCAGGAAATAACCGGATATAAATATATTCAGGAGCTGGGCCATGAGGTTGGCTCAGCTCTTTTTTTCTCTGCAACAGTGCTTGTTGCATCATTTTTGCTGTTTGAAAATGCTTAATCTTTAATCCGTCATTTATGCATAAATTCTTGAATGCAGTAAAAAAGTTCAGATATTGGATAATCGTTTTTGTCATTTTGATTGCTGCGGCAGTCTTGTTCATTGTATTTGGAGGCAGAGAGCCTGAAACTGAAAATCTGCCGATAGTCGAAACCGAGACGGTTACACTTCAGAATGTGAATATCTACGGGGAATATCCCGGTACCATAAGAGCCCAGCAGTTTGTAGAGGTCCGTGCCAGGGTCGAGGGCTATCTGGAGAAAATGTTGTTTGAGGAAGGAACCTATGTGAGAAAAAATCAGGATTTGTTCATCATCGACCCGCGTCAGTATCAGGCGAAGGTGGATAAGGCCAAGGCACAGCTTGAGAAGAACAAGGCTCTGGCTCTGAAAGCAGAACGTGACCTGGCCAGAATAAGGCCTTTGTATGAACAGCAGGCTGCAAGCCAGCTCGATTTGGACAATGCAATCGCTTCATATGAAAGTGCAAAGGCTGATGTCCTGATGAGCGAAGCCGATTTGGCTCAGGTAGAACTTGCATTGGGCTATACGGTCGTCCGCTCTCCTATCAGCGGTTATATCAGCGAGAGGTATGCCGATATCGGAACTCTTGTCGGTCCCGGGGGGCAGTCATTGCTTGCAAATATAGTCAAGAGCGATACGGTTTTCGTGGAATTCAAGATGACGGATCTTGACTATCAGAAAAGCAAGGCAAGAAATGTCAATATCGGCCAGAAGGATACGAGCAGGAAATGGGACCCGTATGTGACCATAACCATGGCGGACAAGTCCGTATATGAATACCGTGGCCTTGTCGATTTTGCCGATCCCCAGGTGGATTCGAAATCGGGAACTTTTTCTGTCAGGGCGGAGATGCCGAATCCTAATCATGAACTTCTTCCCGGACAGTTTACCAATGTGACATTGCTTCTGGATGTCCGTGAAAATGCCGTCGTGGTGCCTTCCAAGGCAATAATAACGGAAAAATCCGGTTCATATATATTTGTTTTGAGACGCGATAACGTGGTCGAAAAGAGATTTGTGGAAATCGGACCGGAAAGCGGAAACAATACCGTAATTGAAAGAGGATTATGGTCGGGAGAACAGATTGTCGTGGAAGGATATCACAAACTGACACACGGCATGAAGGCCCGCAAGGCGGAGCATCCGATATCCCTGTAGTCCCTTTTATCTTATCTTGATTGTGTATGAAGTCTGATTTTTTTATAGACAGGCCGGTCTTTTCAACGGTAATATCTGTCCTCATAATGATTGTCGGTCTCATCGGTGTCACTCTTCTGCCTGTAGACCAGTATCCTCAGGTTGTACCTCCTGTCGTGACCGTATCCGCATCATATCCGGGAGCAAGCGCCCTTGCCGTCTCGCAGGCAGTGGCTACTCCAATAGAGCAGGAACTTAACGGAACTCCCGGAATGCTTTATATGGAGTCTACGAATACCAATACGGGAAGTTTCTCCGCAACCCTGACTTTTGATATTTCCACCGATCCAGATATTGCGGCGGTGGAAGTGCAGAACAGGGTCAAGGAGGCCGAATCAAGACTGCCGGCCGAGGTTGTCCAGAATGGTATCTCGATAGAGAAGCAGGCTGCAAGCAAACTGATGACGATAACTCTCCAGTCTTCGGATCCTAAGTTCGATGAAATATATCTCAGCAATTATGCTACGCTGAATGTCGTGGACATGCTTAAAAGGGTTCCCGGTGTGGGACGGGTTTCCAGTGTCGGCGGCCGTTATTACGCCATGCAGATTTGGGTGCAGCCGGACAAGCTTGCCGCAATGGGACTGACCGTAAAGGACCTGCAGAATGCGCTCAAGGACCAGAACAGGGAGTCGGCAGCCGGAGTTCTCGGACAGCAGCCGAGCAACGGAGTGGATATAACGATACCTATAACGGCTACCGGGCGTCTGTCTTCTGTGAGCCAGTTCGAGAATATCGTTGTCAGGGCGAGCGAAGACGGGACGATAATAAGACTTAGGGATGTCGCCAGGATTTCTCTGGAAGCGCAGTCATATAATACGGAAAGCGGTATAGACGGTGAAGATGCTGCCGTACTGAATGTCAATATGCTTCCGGGAGCAAATGCGCTGGAAGTGGCAAAAGAGGTCAAGAAAGAAATGGAAGAAATCAGTGCAGGTTTTCCTGAAGGTATAACCTATGATATTCCGTTCGATATGACCACCTATATTTCAGAATCGGTGCATGAGGTGTACAAGACGCTTTTCGAAGCCTTGATTCTGGTCATTGTTGTTGTATTTCTGTCCCTGCAGAGCTGGAGGGCTACACTGATTCCCGCTATAGCGGTTCCGATATCTTTGATAGGAACTTTCGGCATCATGCTCATTTTCGGCTTTTCACTGAATATGATGACTTTGCTGGGACTGATTCTGGCTATCGGTATTGTCGTCGATGATGCCATTGTGGTAGTTGAGAATGTGGACCGCATAATGAAAGAAGAGAAGCTTCCTCCGAGAGAAGCCACGAAAAAGGCAATGCAAGGTATCGGCAGTGCTTTGATTGCAATGTCGCTTGTATTATGTGCCGTTTTCGTGCCTGTGAGCTTCCTTTCCGGTATTACGGGCCAGCTTTTCCGCCAGTTTACGATAACCATTGCCGTTTCCGTGATAATTTCCACTATTGTGGCACTGACATTGAGTCCGGTCATGTGTTCTCTGTTCCTGAAAGCCGAATCGGAAGAGAAGAAGAACATTGTCTTCCGAAAGATCAACGAATGGCTCGCCAGAGGCAATGATCTGTACGGGCGTCTTGTCGGCAAGAGTCTCAGATTCCCGAAAAGGATGTTTGCGGCTTTCGGAATAGCCTGTGTGGGCATCTGGGTCATGGGAATGCTCGTACCACAGAGTTTCATGCCTCAGGAAGATCAGGGTTATTTTACCGTAGAACTGGAACTTCCTGTGGGTTCGACTCTGGAACGGACACGCAAGGTTACCGAAAGGGCGATGGAGTTTTTCATGCGCCAGCCTGATATTGCCCACGTGCTTGATGTGTCCGGATCTTCTCCGAGAATCGGAACCAGTCAGGCGAATGCCCAGTTCACCGTCATTCTGAAACCGTGGGAGGAAAGGAAGGAAACCGACATAAACAAACTGATGCAGACTGTCCGCGATACGCTTTCCCTGTATCCTGAAAGCAAGGTTTACATAAGTACTCCGGCCGTGATTCCGGGATTGGGAACTTCCGGAGGATTCTCGATGGTTCTGGAAGCCAAGGGAGACTGCTCTTACCAGCAGCTGCAGGAGGCTGCCGACACTTTGCTGTATTATGCCTCGAAAAGAAAGGAGCTCACGGGCCTGTCCTGTGCTCTCCAGAAGGATATTCCGCAGCTCTATTTTGATGTGGACAGAGACAAGGCACAGTTTCTGGGAGTGCCTCTGGCGGACATATTTTCGACTCTGAAGGCTTTCACAGGTTCAATATATGTGAATGATTTCAATATGTTCAACCGTATATACAGGGTATATCTTCAGGCCGATGCCCCGTACAGGTCTCATAAGGAAAACCTTAATCTGTTTTTCGTCAAGAGTTCTACCGGTACGATGGTACCTGTCACTGCGATGGGAACGACTTCATACACAACCGGAACGGGCACAATAAAACGGTTCAACATGTTCAATTCGGCTACAATCAACGGCGAGGCGGCGCATGGATACAGTTCCGGACAGGCGATGGCCGTTCTGGAGGAACTTGTAAGGGAACATCTTCCGTCTAATATCGGAGTTGAATGGAGCGGTCTTTCCTATCAGGAAAAGCGTGAAAGCGGCAAGACCGGACTGGTTCTGGGCCTGTGCCTGCTTTTCGTGTTCCTGTTCCTTGCCGCACAGTATGAAAGCTGGACGGTACCTGTTGCGGTTATCCTATCTCTTCCGATAGCTATTGCCGGCGCATATCTCGGTATCCTGATATTGGGTTATGAGAGCAACATATATTTCCAGATAGGTCTTGTCATGCTTGTCGGCCTTGTCGCGAAGAATGCGATCCTTATCGTAGAATTTGCCAAGGAGGAGGTCGAGAAAGGACAGACTCCGGAAAAAGCTGCCGTAACTGCTGCAAAGCTGAGATTCCGTCCGATAGTCATGACATCGCTTGCGTTCATACTGGGTATGCTTCCGCTTGTATTCGCTTCCGGTCCCGGTTCGGCAAGCCGGCAGAACATCGGTACAGGTGTGTTTATCGGGATGATAGTGGCTGTCACGGCGGGAATTGTATTTGTCCCGTTTTTCTTCGTGTGGATATATAAAATAAAGGCAAAAATGTCTAAAATGTCGAAATTGAAGCATCGTGGGGCAGCCTGGCTGATTATACTTTTTATTGGAACATCGCTGTCGTTCTCTTCATGCAGTCCGTACAAATATTGTCCGAAGCCGGAGCTGAATCTTCCGGAGGTATATGCTCCGGATATTTCCGGTGATACTCTTGCCATTTCCGATATGGAGTGGGCGAGGATATACAGCGATACTTTGCTGCAGAACCTGATAGAGGATGCTTTGATATACAACAAGGACCTGCTCATTGCGGCTGAAAGAATAAGGGAGCTCGGATACAGGTACAGAATCGAGAAGTCAAAGCTATGGCCGTCATTATCCGCAAACGGATATGGCGAAAATGATTATACCGATTACGGAGGAAACAAGGGGAAGGATGACATCGAATTAGGACTGAAAGCGTCTCTTTCATGGGAGATAGACCTCTGGGGACATCTGCGCTGGGGCAGCAGGGAGAAGGAAGCGGAATATCTCGCGAGTATTGAAGCGCAGCGGGCTCTTCAACTGACATTGATAGCAAATGTATCACGAGCTTATTTCGAACTGCTTGCACTGGACAATGAACTGGAAGTGGTAAAGAATACCGTGAAAACCAGAAAAGAGAGTCTGGACAAGGCCGAACTCAGGTTTGAAGGAGGATTGACGCATGAAATCCCTTATCAGCAGGCTTTGGTGGAACTTGCATCTACATCTGCAATGGTTCCTGACCTGGAACGTGAAATTGCATTGAAGGAAAGCGAACTTGCTTTTCTGACCGGCTCCTATCCTAAAATCATAGAAAGAAATCTTTTTATGGAAGAACTTGATATCCGTGACACCGTTCCGGTCGGCATACCGTCCAGGCTTCTGGAAAGAAGGCCTGACATAAGAGCGGCGGAAAACAGGCTGAGGGCGGCCGAAGCTGCTGTCGGCGTGGCGAATGCGGAACGTTTTCCAACGCTTGTGATAAATCTCTCCGGCGGTTTTGAAAATGATGCATTGAGCACTTTCATCAAATCTCCTGCATATTATGCCATAGGTTCGCTGGCTTCCCCTATTTTCAGTTTCGGCAGGAAAAAGGCCAATTTCAAGGCTGCGATAGCTGTTTATGAACAGACCAGATATGAGTATGAGAAAACTGTCATGCAGGCATTCCGGGAAGTGTATGATGCCAGAATCACCCTGATGAAAGCCATAGAGAATTCAGACCTGAAGGCCGATCTTAAACTTGCTTCGCAGAAGTATTACCAGCTTGCCGGTCTCCAATATATAAAAGGTGTGATCAGCTATATGGATGTCCTCGATGCCCAACGAAGTTATTTCGATGCGCAGATTGCCCATCTTACAGCAAAAAGAAATGAATATCTGGCCCTGATTGAACTGTACAAGGCGCTCGGAGGAGGGTGGCAGTAGAAAAAATAAAAATTTTTTTGCTTCGTTTTCTTCAATGATACCGCAATTTCCTGACTTTGACAATGCGTCACCCTACCCGAGTATGTCTTGTTCAATGGCCTCCAGCAATGGCTTGATGGCTTCCTGCTGAGGTGTTGTATATAGAGTTTCAGTATGGACCATTCCGTTTGGCAGCCTTATCCTGAG
>CASGDV010000057.1 GCA_949300335.1 uncultured Bacteroidales bacterium
AATCCTTTTGCGTCACCGTGTTCCCGTCCTGGTCCATGACCCGGAAATCAGGTATCCTGTCTCCTTCTTTCAGCATATACTTTGATTTTTCTGATTCAACATTCTGTCAAAGATATCAAAATTGACCGGAAAAATCATGAGATTCATGATTTTTTCGGTCAATAAATAAAATCCGTTGATGCAGTTTTGTTATCGCAAATATACATCATTTTTCCCAAACAGGAACTATCATCCCTGCCAGATTATTCCGGATAGATCCTCTACATATTTACATTTACGTCCTTATTCGCGACTAAACAGAAATGCAGCATCGGCAAAAGGATCTTGATTTCCATCCCTGAATCTTTCGCCCACCACCAGACCATAAAATTCACCTCAGCGCCGGACAAGACATAGCCCAGATTCTGCAACCTTCCGATTTCCCTCTCATTAAATTTTTTTGCAAATTTCACAACCTCATTTCCATTGCTATCATATATTCTTCCATCGACCACGTTAAGCCTGTCTCCGCTCTTCAGGTCATCCAATGCTTTCTGGCAATACTTGAAGCTATCAAGCCATACATCCGTCATGGATGCCGACAATGAGACTTCTTCAGGCAAGCCATAAAGGCTGTCGTCACATACGCATTCAAGCCCATCGACGCAGTTCGTCTTCAGAATCTGACGATTCGAATGAATGTACAGATTATTCTTCGCTCTGGTCATCGCCACATATAACTGCCTTCTTATCTCATCTGTTCCCGGAAAGAAATCCGACAACATCAGAAAAACATTGTCAAACTCCTTCCCTTTTACTTTATGTATCGTCGACACGACAATATATGATGTATCAGATGCGTCAAAATCTTCTATCTTAGACTCTGCCAGAAACATTTCGAAATCTGATTTATACTTAATCTTCCGATATGAAGATTCGAAGGCTTGCAGGATATTATTACACAAGGCGAGTTTGTCGCTGCCTGCAAACTTTGCGAACATTCCGGATTTGGCCATGTTCCAATCATTTTCCTCTATGACCGAACCTTCCTTAAAAAATCCGGCCAACTGCATGAAACACCTCATTTCAGCCAGTTTAGATAGGCTGAAAGTATTGTCCGACTGAATCAGGCGTGTCGGCAAATCATATTTCTGCAACAAACCAGTAACAGTCAATGCTTCATCATTAGACTTTGTAAGCACGACTACCGACCCTTCAAGTCTGGTGGACATTATAGCGCGGACTACAGGCATTTCCAGATTCTGGCAGTCTTTGTCGTATTTCACGATTTTCAGCACTCCGACTTCCTCCCGTTTCGGTATGATCGGATTTTTCTTCATTCTGTGCCGGATAGTATATGCGAACTGATTTGCAAAAACGACCAGATTCCGTCTGCTTCTGAAATTTTCCAGAAGTTCATATTTGACAGACCCCGGCATTTCCAGGATTTTCTCCATATATACGGAACTTGACCCTCTGAATTCATAAATATTCTGATCATCATCACCGACAGCAATCACTCTCATATCATCATTGAAGGACATCAATGTCCTTACAAGTTCGAACTCATCCTCATCCATATCCTGAGCTTCGTCTATCACCAGAACTGTCTTTGTTATCCTGCTGACATCCACTTCTCCGGCATTGATTTTCGATACAGCTGTCCTGACGACATCATCCGACTTATCCACACTTCCGACATGTCCGAGCAAATCAAAGCTATATGAATGAAATGTCTTTATTTCCACGAAAGCCGCTGCATTCCCTATCAATTCATACAGCCTGCTCTTGAATTCAGTCGCTGCTGCCCTTGAAAACGTCAGCATCAGCAATTGCTCATGCTTTACATCCTCCATCATCATCAATGAGGCCAGTTTGTGGGTCAGGACTCGCGTCTTCCCGCTACCGGGGCCCGCAGCTACCACTATATATTGAGCATACTTGTCATTGATGATTTTCAACTGCTCCACAGACAACTCTCCAAAGATTTGCCGGAATTTTGACGGTGTAATATTGGCGGATATCTCCTTCTGTCTGCCTCTGAAATACTTGGCCAGAAAAAACGGATAGCCCATCTGGAAATAATCATCGACAAACTGCAACGCATCTTTATAGTCATCTATCATTTTTCTGGCATATTCTCCCACAATATGAATCTGCTGCACGCGGTTTTCATAAAATTTTCCCAGAGCTTCATAATCTGACAGTTTATATTGCCTCTTATTGTCCATCTCCAGCCTTTCGATAGTCATCGTATTGTATATGACCATAAATCCGCCTTCAATCTTTAGGGCGCCGATTCTTGAAAGATAAAAAAGAGCATCTTCCACATCATCGGAAGTGATGGTACATGACAAATCAATAACTGACCTGAGATATGCATTCTTCAATTCCAGAATGGAAAATTCCAGCTGATTTGCAATAAGTCCATTGGT
The DNA here is from genome assembly GCA_949300335.1 of uncultured Bacteroidales bacterium. Lineage (GTDB taxonomy): Bacteria > Bacteroidota > Bacteroidia > Bacteroidales > UBA932 > Cryptobacteroides. The sequence continues at coordinate 2,415 of CASGDV010000057.1, forward strand.
ATCCGATTTCAGGCCATAAAGGTACTCCAATATAAACATGGACAGTTTCTGCCTTTCCTGCATCTTTCCCGATACTGTTTCAGGAGAAATCAGACATCTGACATTGACCAGATTTCTGGCCGCATCCGGATGCTGCTTCTGTATCCAGCCATTGATGGCCCAGATATTCAGGACAGTCTTGATATTTCCCACATTCGAACCTTTGACACCAGCCGCCACAGCAGCCTCGTTCAGCTGTTTATAATCAAGACAAACCGGCCGCCGCCCATCGAGACGATCAATCAGAAAGTTTTCCAACGCCGTAAACATATTCAGGAGAGCCGATGGCCTTTTCATGGTTTCATCATCGGTAAAATACGCGACCACATCCTTCGAATCAGCGAGGATCCTTTCTTCCCGAAGCAAATTGATGACATGTACGACTTCACGTTTGGGTATCCCGAGCCTGTCACTTATATAATCGACCCTTGATTCGGCTTCATCCGACACTCCACGTTGGCGGCTCCTGCTGGCAACAAGCATCTTTATTATTCGTATCGCATATGAGCGGTTATTCCCGTCATCGAATTCCGGAGAAGCATCTATCTTGTCTATGGCCTCCTGTGCAGTCCGCGTCAATATACCTGTAGCATAAATCCTAGGCATATTCTGTCCTCTCTTCAGATAACCGGCCTGTTCCAGAGAAGACAAGGCTGTCCGAACCTTTGTCTCAATATCAGCGACACTGTCATCCCAGCCTGCCTGACGGGCTATTTCCAAAGCAGTATTCGATATCCTTGAACGGAATTTCGTCAAGTTCTTTATCGCTTTCCATACTTGCCGGATTTCCTTGACAGTCATCTTGGTCTGGTTCAGTAGCAGAAAATGCTTGGACAGATCCTCATCATTGAACAGGACATAACAGCCGGCTTCAATATTTGCATCCCTTCCGGCCCTCCCAGCCTCCTGAACATAATTTTCAAGGGAATCCGAAATTTCATAATGAATGACAAGCCCGACATCACTCTTGTCCACTCCCATTCCAAATGCAGAAGTTGCCACCATAATCCGGATTTCTCCGGACATGAATGCATTCTGATTTCTAATCTTTGTCTCCGCTCCCAATTTGCCATGATAGGCACAAGCCTTGAAACCGTCATGCTTCAGACGATCGGCAATTGCTTCCGCTTTTCGCGTCCTCGTCACATAGACTATTGACGGACAATCGTCAGCATCCAGCAATCTCCTTAGTGTCTGGTACTTATCCTCATCATTCTGTTCGGGCAATACAGTATAGTGAAGATTAGGTCTGGAAATCGAAGTGGCAAACAACTGCAAATCAATATACAGATGGCTTTTGAAATAGTTCCGGATATCCTCGATGACCTGCGGCTTGGCTGTAGCTGTAAAACATGATACAGGGATACTCTCCTGCATGTTTTTCTTTTCCTGTACAGACTTGATGAAATCCGCTATATAAAGATAATCCACCCTGAAATCCTGTCCCCATGATGAAAAACAATGGGCTTCGTCGATTACGAATCTGGCGATATTGCGTTTCAGTATCATTTTTTCAACAGATACTGAACGCAATGATTCCGGTGAAATATAAAGAATTGATGCCGACCCGTTCTCTACTCGTTCAAAAGCCTTGGCACGCTCTATGGGATCAAGCATTCCGTTTATTGTCACCGCTTCCGTAATACCTTTTCCCTCCAGATTGTCCACCTGATCCTTCATCAATGACTGCAATGGCGAGATGACCACTGTCAAAGCGGCAGCATTGGCACCTGCCATCAATGCCGGCAACTGGAATGTCAGGGATTTCCCTCCTCCTGTAGGAAAGACGGCAAGCAAAGATTTATTCTCCATCGCAGCCTTTACCGCATTCTCCTGAAGAGGGTCGCCGCCGTATGTCCGGAATGAATCGAAGCCGAACCACCTTTTCAAACCGGAACGGATATCTGCCGATGCGTTGCAATACGGACAACCATGCAGGCAAGGTGAAGACCTGAGTTTGAAAACAATCTGTTCTACTGCCGGGAAATGTCTCAATACCCAAGCCGGGGTAAGGGATCTGTCGGCAGGATCCTGTACCATCGTTTCGATCAAAGCTATGGCATATGAAAGCGCAACCGGTTCAGAGGATATGATTTTCTCCAAATCAGCATTGGCACATATCTTATTGGTCAGATAATTTCTGACCAATCGTCCGGTATCCTTCACATCGGCTTTTGATTGGAAAATTCTGGATATCAGACCACTGTCGCTTTGTTTCCTGACTCCGGCATAATCTACGGCACGGAAAAACGCCTTGAATTCGGCGATAGAGCCCAATAACCGGAAATATATTTCCTTCAGGTCGTCATCCAGTTTGACGAAAGCCGAAACTTCATCATTGAATAAGTCCCGGGCCTTTCGTGCGTCATTCAAAGGATTATTCAGCTCATCAGTCTGCAGCTTGTCGTCTTTCAACAGGGCATGATACGGTTTTTTAGGGAAAAGGAGAGGAGACCAATACAGCGTATCTATCACCTTGCCTTCCATTCCGCTCATAAACGGAAATTCCTTCTCCAGATACTTCATGTCATGATTCACGGCATTATGTCCGCAAACATAGTCGGCCCCTGACAAAATCCTGCCAAATTCTTTCGCAGAATGCCCATGGTATTCAGGGCCGTCTGACCTGACAATGCCGATGTCCAACACCTTTCCGTGCTTGGGTTCCACTTCGGCATCTATATAAGCAATGACCGGCATTTTCATAAGTCCGAATTTAAAGAATCCTTGTCAATACCTTGTCCAACACCCCAGCATAATAATAAGGAAGGCTGATCAGTCTATACGGCCTGCCTTTGTCTGTCTTGACCACGTCAGACCTTTCTTCTTTCGGCCAGAACCTGACCGCCACATCATATGGAGACTTGTCCATGAACGAATGCAGTGATTTGAGTTTTGAGTTTATTCCGGACTTTACTTCCACCGGAACGACCATATCATCGTGCCTGATGACAAAATCGACCTCGGCGGACGAACCGCTTCCTCCGACATAGAAACTTCTGAATGAAGAAAACCTGCTGTCCCCGCTTATAAGTTCCTGCCCCACTACCTGCTCTGCTATTCTCCCGCTCCAGACACTGGAAATATCCTCTGTCTGAAGAAGGCTGGCCCGCACCTGCCCGACATAGTTTACCAGTCCGACATCCATCCACAGGAGCTTGGGCGCAAAATTCAAGGAGGGCATAATGGGCAGCTCCGCAGATGTCACCGGATAGACCAGTTCGAGCAACATGGTCTTCGACAAGGTTTTGAAAGCTTCCGACATATCTCTGGATCTATATTGCGAATGCCCGAATTTTTCGAATTTTATTCTGGCTCCGGCTTCCCACCATCCGGCATTAAGTATATGTCTGATTATATTCCGCTGACTATTGTTTCTGGTGTATTTTTCGACATCGTCCCTATAACCCGTGACCAGCGTTTCATATATCGTATCCAATCTGACAAGATCATGATTTTCAGTATAATCGGAAACGATTTCAGGCATGCCTCCTATGACGGAAAATATATTGAACTGCTTCTGGACAAGATCATGTATCCCTGAAAGATTCCCTCCGGCCTCCAAAGCCTGCCGGATTCCGGAAAAGCCTGCAGCTCCGAGAAACTCCAGAAAGGAGCAAGGACGCACCGCCTTATACTCCACCCGGCCTACCGGAAACGAAATATGATTGTCTATCAGAGACTCCAACAAGGATCCCGCCGCTATGACATCCATATCCGAAGCCTCCTCATAGAAATACCGCAACATAGCCACCGCTTCAGGGCACGTCTGTATCTCATCAATAAAGAGCAGCGTCCTGCCATCAGTCCGTTCCGTCTTGTTTATGAAATAAATCAGGGGTATTATCTCCTGTACTGTCCTGCCTTCCCGGAACAGGTCGGCATGAGCCTTATTTTCCAGATTAAGTTTCAGATATGTGCCATATCTTTTTGAGAACTGTTCCACAAGAGTACTTTTACCCACTTGTCTTGCCCCGCGAAGGACAAGCGGCTTATGCCCTGGACGGTCAGCCCAGGCCTCCAATTCGACTATAAGATATCTGTCTATCATATCTATTTGTATTTCAATGCAAATATAGGGTTTTTGTAACAAAACAAGACCTAAAACGGGTGATTTTTGTAATAAAACATGACCTAAAACAAGATATTTTTGTAACAAAATACGACCTGGAGCATAAAAAATGTTTCAGGAAAAAGAGTACCTTTGCATTGCAGGATGCCGGCATCCTGCAATAACATTAAAACCGATATACTGAAACATGAAAAAAATCCTGATTCTTGCAGCCCTGCTGCTTGGTCTGACGGCAATGGCGCAGACTCCGAAAAACATCGAGTACAAATTTACGGAAGCATCCGATCTGAATCTGATAGGAAAGATACTGCCTGATACTCCGAATCCGTACCACCGCGTGGACACATGCAAATACAAAGGATTCACCCACGGAGAAAACATACAGGTGAGATGTTCCGCAGGACTGGCCGTTCTCTTCAAGACCAATTCTTCCACAATCTCGGTCAAAAGCAAATTCGGATTCTACAGCACGGCTCCGAACACCATGGGAATTGCGTTGAGAGGATATGACCTCTACATCAAGAAGGACGGGGTGTGGACCTATGCAGCTTCACAGACCGCAGATCCGAAATCGGACAAGAACATGGTGATGATCAAAGACATGAACCATGAAGAAAAAGAATGTATGCTGTATCTGCCGATATACAGCGAAATGTATTCAGTACAGATAGGCGTCGAGAAAGGGGCGGACATCAGCAGTCTGGAATCGCCTTTCAGGCACAGAATCGCCATTTTCGGCTCAAGCTACACGCAAGGCATAAGCATCAGCCGTCCGGGAATGTCATATCCGATGCAGTTCATGAGGCACACAGGACTTCAGCTCCTCAGTTTAGGATGCAGCGGGAACTGCAAGATGCAGACATATTTCGCAGACGTACTGGCTGATGTGGATGCCGATGCATTCATCTTCGATGCATTCTCGAATCCGAATGCAGCCATGATAGAGGAAAGGCTCTTCCCTTTCATCGAGAGACTGCAGGCCGCACATCCGGGCAAGCCGCTGATTTTCATGCAGACGATTTACCGTGAAAGCCGCAATTTCAGCATTGTCAACGACAGGAACGAACAGGCCAAGATGGACATGGCCGAAAAACTCATGACTGAAGCCGTAAAGAAATACAAGGATGTCTATTTCGTCACCCCGAACACAGGAAAAGACGCCAGAGAAAGCTCTGTGGACGGCACCCACCCGTCAGACATGGGATACATGGCATGGGCTCGGTCCATCGAAAAACCGATACTGAAAATCCTGAAAAAATACGGAATCAGATAGGAATTTGTCACAAACGTGACAATCCGAGGATGGGTCAAAAGGGTACTTTCTGCGTTATACTTGATTCGAAAATCCTCATGTACACCAGTACACTGCGGTTTTCTCATCTTCGCAGGCCTTGAAATTCCACCTTTTGACCCACCCTCTCTTTTTATTCCGGGTCTATTTCTTCATCCGCGTCTTCCGCTTCTTCGAAGCCTTGATATCACGGCGGATCTTCTCCTTGCGTGCTGCCTTGCGGGCCTCCCTTTCAGCCTGCAGGGCAGCTGCCTCCTGCTCCGAGATGCGGTCTTCGATGCCGGTTTCCACCAGTTCGTA
>CASGDV010000058.1 GCA_949300335.1 uncultured Bacteroidales bacterium
CCTGTATCATGATCCTGAAAAGAAAATCATGATCTGGCTGATGCCTTCCGGAGATCTTCCCGAATCACAGATGCAGGCTATCGCAAATCACACCAAGGCTATGGGAGGATACATGCTGAGAAGGGTAAGGGATGTAGGTGAACTGATGGAAAAAATACTGGTTTCAGATGCCGGGCTTGACGACATGGCCGTCGAATTGTGCAAGTATGTCACAAAGATGGAAATCATGTCCCAAAACAGGGAAAAGGCGGCTCAGATAACAGCAGCCCCGTTCCATTTCCACCGTCTGGAAGAGAAAGACGGTGAGAGGTTCCTGGTTTTCATTTATCCTTCCGATCATCAGATGATGAGCCTGAATATAGGTTTCAATGTTTATGAAGACTCATGCGGTATCATAAACAGAAATCCGGACATCATACCAGACGATGCATTCATGAAAATAGATCAGGACTGGGTACTTTCGATAATGAAATAAGGGGAACACGGACCTGTCTTCTCCGGAGAAAGACATTTGAGGGTGGCACGGATTTTTCCGGACCACCCTCATAATGTGTGAAAATGTGTGTTATGAAACGTGCATCACTGCACGGAACGCATCATTTACAATTTTCTTGCCCCATCGCTTATAACTACGTCATAAACCTTAGGTTCATGTCCGAATTTTTCAGAAAAGGCTTTCTTCGCTTTCTCTATGAAAGAGTCGTAAAGTTCATTCCTGACGAGGTTTATGGTACATCCTCCGAAACCTCCGCCCATCACTCTTGATCCTGTCACGCCGCATTCCTTGGCTATATCGTTCAGATAGTCGAGTTCTTCACAGCTGACTTCATAAAGACGACTCATTCCGTAATGGGTCTCGTACATCTTCTTTCCTACTGTTTCGTAATCATCCTTTTCGAGAGCGTCACAGACGTCAAGCACTCTCTGGACCTCGTCTATGACATATTCGGCACGCATGTAATCCTCCTCGGAAATGACTGTCCTGACTTCTTCCAGCCATTCCATTCTGGCATCACGCAGGAACTCCACTTCAGGATGGTTCTTTCTTATGGCTGCAGCAGCCCTCTCGCAGGACTCGCGTCTCTTGTTATAGGCAGATGAAGCCAACTCATGCTTTACTACAGAATCCAGAAGCACAAGTCTGTAGCCCTCAGGATGGAACGGATAATATTTATATTCCATGGTCTTGCAGTCCAGTCTCATGAGATTTCCGGCCTTTCCGAATACGGAAGCGAACTGGTCCATGATTCCGCATTTCACTCCGCAATAGTTATGTTCCGTGGACTGGCCTATACGTGCAAGTTCGAATTTGTCTATATTGCAGTCGAACAGATAATTCAAGGCAAATGCGTACGTACTTTCAAGCGCTGCGGAGGATGACATTCCGGCACCAAGCGGCACATCACCGGCAAATACAGTATCGAAACCAGCAATTTTCCCTCCTCTCTTGATGGTTTCACGGCATACGCCGAAGATATATCTCGCCCAGCTCTGTGCAGGTGCATCTTCCTCATTCAGTCCGAACTCCACATACTCGTCCATATCGAGTGAATAGACATGGACTTTGTCCGTACCGTTCAGTTTGATTTCCGCCATAATGCCCTTGTCGACAGCTCCAGGGAAGACATACCCGCCATTATAGTCAGTATGTTCGCCTATAAGATTGATCCTGCCTGCAGATGCGAAAAAATCGCCATCTTCGCCGAATAAAGTCTTGAATTTCTCTGCAATTTTAGTTTTCATGATATGGTTAGCTAAAAATTATACATTCTTCAAAAATACTAAATATTATTTATAAATCAATGCCTGCTTACGGATAGTACTATAGGAAGATGGTCGCTTATCCCTCCGGTGTATCTTGGTCCGGTATATGTCCGCAACGGTTTAAGTCCTGAGTGTGCCCTGTCCGTTGTCCCAAGAAAGTCAGGAAAGCATATATCCATGACAGAAACATCCGCTATGTCTCCGCTTGTAAGGAACATATCTATCAGCTCCCATTTTCCTGCATAACGTATCGTGCCTCTCCCCTTTCCGGACAAAGGCAGAGACATGTTCACCAGTGATTTTCCGGTCAGTGAAAAGGCCTCTCCATCCGGTGTGTCATTGAAATCGCCCATGGATATTATATTTCCTTCACCGGCCTTCACAAGCGAATCGCATACTGAAACCATCGCATTCATGACGGCTGCCCTTTTGGTTTCAGATTCTTTAGCGCCTCCGTATTTCGAAGGATGATGGTTCACCAGAAAATGATATGTCTCCCCTTCCCTGTCTTCCAGACACACATAAAGTATATCTCTGGTCCTTAACGGTCTTCCGTCCATATCGGAAGATATTCGGACAGTTCTTGCCTCCAGGCATTTCCAGACAGATTTTCTGTATATCAAGGCCACATCTATCCCCCTGGTATCAGGTGAATCTTCATGAACCTGGACATAATCATGCTTTTTCAGCAATGTCCCGTTCAATACCGCCTGCAGCACTCCCCTGTTCTCCACTTCCGCCACCCCCATCACATCCGGCATTCTGCCATACCTGTCAGACATCCATAAAACCGTCTTCGCCACACCATGGCATTTTTTCCAGAATCTGGACTTCGTCCAATGCCTTTCTCCTTCCGGACTGAAATCCGTGTCCGAACTGCTGTAGCCCGTATCAGTAAAGTCGAAAAAATTCTCGAGATTCCAGAATGCCACGATCACGGCATCTTCCCTGCACCATGACGTACCTGCAGTACATAGCATAGTGCACAATAAAACCATCGTATGAATGACCGTCGCCTTCATGACAACAACAAAATTGCACATTTCGAGAACAGAAATGTGCAAGAAAAAGAAAAAACTGCATAAAAAAAGAGTAAATTTGCCGACTAAACTAAATTTAAGGTCATGTCATTGAAATGTGGGATAGTAGGTCTGCCTAATGTCGGAAAATCGACACTTTTCAACTGTATCAGTTCAGGCAAGGCCCAAAGTGCAAATTTTCCTTTCTGTACCATCGAACCTAATATAGGATCCACCATAGTACCGGACAAGAGACTGGAAGAACTGGAAAAGATATGCAAGCCTAAAAGAGTGGTTCCTGCCACCGTGGAAATAGTAGATATCGCAGGTCTGGTAAAAGGGGCAAGCAAGGGTGAAGGTCTCGGGAACCAGTTTCTGGCAAACATCAGGGAAACCGATGCCATTCTGCATGTTCTCAGATGTTTCGATGATCCTAACATAGTTCATGTCGACGGCTCCGTAGATCCGGTCAGAGACAAGGAAGTCATCGACATGGAACTTCAGCTGAAAGATCTCGAAACTGTAGAAAACAGGCTGGCCAAAGTCCAGAAGCAGGCTCAGGCCGGAGGGGACAAAAATGCCAGGAAACTATGTGACATACTTCTCAGGTACAAGGAGGTGCTTCTGGAAGGCAGGAACTGCCGTGCCGTAAGTTTTGACAGTCCTGAAGACCAGCAGCTTGCGAAAGAACTCTATCTTCTGACCAACAAACCCGTGATGTATGTCTGCAATGTAGACGAAGCTTCAGCTTCCACGGGAAACATGTACGTGGAAAAAGTGCGTGAGGCAGTCAAGGATGAAAATGCGGAAATACTCGTAATAGCAGCCAAGATAGAATCAGACATAGCAGAGCTTGAAAGCTATGAAGAAAGACAAATGTTCATCGAAGAAATGGGACTGCAGGAGTCCGGAGTAGTCAGACTCATCCAGAGTGCATACTCTCTGCTCAACCTCCAGACCTTCTTCACAGCCGGACCTGACGAATGCCGTGCATGGACCATAAACAAGGGAGACAAGGCTCCGAAAGCAGCAGGAGTCATCCACACGGACTTCGAAAAAGGCTTTATACGGGCCGAAGTGATCAAATATGAAGATTTCATCGAGCTCAAGTCAGAAGCAGCCTGCAGGGCCGCAGGAAAGCTTGGAATCGAAGGAAAAGACTATATAGTCCAGGATGGCGACATCATGCATTTCCTCTTCAACGTCTGAAAAACATGAAACGACAACAAAAAACCGGGCCTTTTCGAAGGTCCGGTTTTTTTGTCGACTTCCGCAGAACACGGATCCTAGAAGAACCGTGCCCTGTTGTCTTCTACATCAGCATCCTGCATCATTACAGGAAGGAGAGACTGGGAAGCGTAATAAGACATCTGTGCAGCCCTGTTTTTCACATCTTCTTCCGTAAATGAAGAACCTTCGTCATGTGAAACCACCTTGTACACATACACTCCGATATTACCTGCGAGAGGAGCGGAAATAACGCCTTCTTCAGCTACCGACACGGCACCTATGAACTTAGGATCAAGTCCCTGATTCATGTATGAAGAGAAAGATATGCCTTCTCTGGTGCTTACCGTAGTGCCAAGAGCCTCTGCAATGGCTTCCATGGAACCAAGTCCTTCGATTTTTCCGGCCACTTCGGCAGCTTTCTTCTCGCCCAGCTTCTGATTGTATATAATGGAACTTATGCTTGAAGCCACGTCAGCTACAGGAGCATAACCGTCCTTGTGTATCTTCTTGAGGGCTGCCACTACATAGTAGTCGTTGTTTATATTGAGGACATTGGAAACCTTTCCTTCCTTGGCTTCAAAAGCCCATTTGGAAATTTCCTTGGTCCTGTCATTCACTGAACCTACATTTTCGTCGCCTTCACGGAGATTGTTTCTAGTCAGAAGGGCAAGTCCTTCCTCATCTACCACTTTCTTCAGATTCTCATACTTGCCGTCAGCCTTTGTAGCCAGTTCGTTCGCCTGGACATAGTATTCGTTTATGGTATTGCCGCTTGGAAGCGCTTCCTTTTCCAGAACAGCTACCTTTTTCTTCTGGACAGGTTCTGTCCTGTCAGTCACTTTAAGAATATGTTTTCCGTACTGAGTATCCACTACGTAAACATCATTGAGCTTGGCGGTGAATATAGACTCGATACCAGGAAACATGGTATTCTTTGTCAGCCAGCCGTAGTCTCCAGGCTCTCCTGACTGAGGAGCTCCCATAGCGGAATACTGGGCTGCGACATTACCGAAATTGTCCTTTCCCGACTTGATGACATTCAGAAGGCTGTCAGCCAAATCAGTCTGCACACCCTGGAGAAGAATACCCTTTACGAATACGGAATCAGGAACCATGGCAGTATCCATAATTCTCGCAACATAGAAAGTATTGTCCTTGGTGATGACTTCCGAAACATCTCCTGTCTTCGTATCAGGATCGAAAACGAAGTTGTCAACATCAGTTGATACCGTTCTGAGCTCTCCTTTCTTGTACCACTCGTCAGTGTACTGGCTGTCGGAATTCTTCATCAGGAAATTCCTGACATTGTCAGTAGAAGAAAACTCGTCGTATACCTTCACTACTTTCTCATTAGCATCGGCTATATCGGTCTGTGACGGTTTCACCTCGAATACCACATACTCGATATCGCGGCTGGCGTTCTGCCTGTAAAGTTTCTTGTGTTCCTTGTAATAGCTCCTTATCTCGCTGTCAGTCACTTCTATGGTAGTGTCTCTCTGATAGCCGTAAGGTACCATCACGAATTCGACTCCTACGGAATTGTTGTTCTCGGCTATTTCATCTGTCATCATGAGAGGATTGATGAAATTGCCGGAATTGAACAGACTGTTGTATTTCACATAGTACTGGTCCGTAGTGACTGTGTTCTGAAGATAATCCCAGAACATTCTGGCCTGACCTGTCTGGTCATACTGCATGCTCTGCAGATAATTGCTGAGCATATCCTTGGAAAACGCCCCTGTTTCATCGACGAATATCTGGGATATCATTGGAGATACCATATCTCCTGAAGTAAGATCCACGAGCTCGGCTTCACCTACCTGGATACCTGCCTTCTTGGCATTGTTCAGGAATACATATCTGTCTACAAAGGTCTTCCATGCCATATTGCGGACATATTCCATTTCCTGGTCAGTGTTCGCGTTTCTCCTGTACATATACTCGAAAATCCTGTTTTGATAATTCAACTCATTATCAAAATCCTGATATGACACGGAATTTCCGTCAATCTTTCCGACACGATACTTTGATGACATGGATGACGCCACCTGGCTAATGGTATTCGGATCGATAATGAACGAAAGCAAAGCCAGAGCTATCACTACTGAAATCAGTATGCCGAACTTAACTCTAATTTTTTCAAGAACAGCCATCTTATCATTAAATTTTAAATTATTTTCCGTTTAAAGTATTATGGAGCGCGAAGATAGCAATTTTAGTTGAATATGCGATTATTTTTTTATCAAAGGTCCTATAAAATTCACTGAATCTATCCTGACCTCAGTACTGTCCTGCACTATCACACCGTAACTGTCGAAAGGCCGGAGTATGATGGAATTTCTGGCGCGCTGGTCAGATTCCATTCCGTAGCCCTGCATGTATCCGTCAGGAGAATACAGTTTCACATAACAGTCGGTATATATCTTTTCGTTTTTTCTGTCCCAGTACAGGGTATCGGTTTCCATGACTTCCTGATTTATGATATTCCTGACCACTACATTGCCATAGGCTTCCCACTGTTCGCTGTCGTTCTTTTCCATCTTCACATGCCTTCCGTTCTCTGCCGTAATCTCTGTTTCCAGAAGCCCTTCCTCATTGTATCCGAACACGGCCAGTCCTTTCGGGAAAAGTTCATAAGACATGGAATCATTCTGGTATCGTTCCATGACATCAGCTTCCATCCTCATCTGGAGTATACCGTTTTCAGACTGTACAACGAACATTTTTTCTACTGTCTGCACAGGAGTAGCGTCAAGATCCAGCTTTTCAGCCGTTCCCAGTTCCCCTCTGCCGCAAGCCGATAAAACGAAAACGGAGCCCAGAATGATATTCCGGGCTACCGCATAAAAACCGATATGTTCTGATTTTCTTGACAAGACTATCAGGATTACTGCTGGGTCTTCACAGTAGTGACAGCACGCATTCCTCCGCAGGATACAGTGTATGAATCACCGTCAGTGACATTGTACATGAAAGCTTCAGCTGTCTGCGGATAATACTGGCGATACTGTGCAATATGCTTGTTGGCCTCTTCAGCAAGTGAAGGATCAGCATTCTTGGCTTTTACCATATAGTCCACAGCCACCCAGTACGGAGCCCTTCTTTCGATTTCATTACCCTGACATACAAGGGAACCCCAGATAGTTCCTATGAGCATATAAGCCTTTCCGGCAACAGTCTCATCCAGTTCGGCAGCCTTCATGGCATAGCTGAACGCTGCGGCATTCCTTGAACTCTTGAATGCGAATGTGGCAGCCTCGTAAGCATACTGGGCATCGGTAGCATTGTCTGATTCAGGATAAGCGATAGCTTCATCGATGAACTTGAAGGCATTGTCCACATCTCCCTCGGCTGAATAAAGCTGATAAAGGAAGTGTGCTGAATTGTACGAAGGATCAAGTCTGTGCATGGTATTGGCAGCGTTCTTGAAGAGATCATTGTCAGTACATCCTTCAGTAGACGAAAGCATCTTCACGATATTGGTAGCGAGCTGAAGATCATCAGGATTAGCCTCGAATCTCGGAGTGAAGAGAGTAATGAGGTTTTCGCAGCTGGCCACATTGCTGGCGATGAAGAGACTTTCGCAATCTGTCCTGATCTTATCTATTTCAGGCGACTGTTTCATCTGGTCAAGAAGTCCCATCACGGTATTGTAGTCCTGGATGACATCTTCGGCCATCAGAGTTCCGTTCTGATAAAGCTGGCAAGCCGTATTCAATTCAAAAAGAAGAATCTGAGGCTTCACGGCAGATTTGTTTGCATCTATGATAAGCTTGAATTCATCATAAATTCTCTGAGGATCATCCTTAATGTAATTGATCATGTCCTGGCCTTTGTTGTTACGGGCAGTAACGGCATATCTCGGATAATACTGGGCCCTGGTGTCATGAAGAGTAAGCAGGGTATCGATGAGAGCTTCGAAATAAACAGGATTGTTTCTGTTCTCATTGATAAGACGTCTATAGAGAGAAGTACCGTTGATCAGCATGGTCTGGTTAGCGGTGGGAGGGCAAAGCTTGTAGGCCTTCCTCCAGTTCGGAAGCGCATCGTCATAGTTTTTCTGCTTGTAATACTCATTGTAATAAGACAGATACTTGATACACTCGGCACTGTCCGCACCGTATTTTCCCTGAGCGGAAGCAATGCATGCCCCTGTCAACATAAAAACGACAGAGAAGAACAAAAGGACATTCTTTTTCATATTCAATTAAGTTTGTTTTCCTTAAACAATTTTCCGTGCAAAAATATATCCAAACTATTGATATCTTGGTTTCTGGAACCATATATCGAAGATATTGAATCCTATCACGAAAGACACGTATCTTTCACGTACCATATTGGTCCTGAGACTGCCACGCTGTCCGACATCCACACCCAGAGTAAGACCGTTATACCATCTGAAAACAGGCAAAGTGACACCGAACGTAAGTCCCATCGAATTCACCATATTCCCGTCAAGCTTGTAATAAGCATTCTCATAATAAGCGCCGACCCTGTAAGCGCATCTCCTCAGGTAATACCTGATATCATTTCTGTTAGGCACTATTTCAAAACCGGCCCTGAAAGACTGTGAAACACTGGTAGAGAACGATGAAACACCTGCCACGCTATAACCGTCATACATATCCAGTCCTGAATCCCTCCAGTCGGAACGCATATAATTGAATTCAGCGCTCCACTTTTCACCTTTCTTTACGGATATACCCACACCTATCTCTCCGGCTATCTTCAAATCATTCGCCTGACCATTCAGTACGTCATTATACACCAACGTATCCACTATATCATCAGTCTGTTTGTTTTCATAGTAGATAGTGTGGCCCTTCATATTCGTCTTCAATCTGTAAGTGGCCCCAAGGACCATATACAGGTCGTTTCCAAGAGGCTGCTGGTACTGCAGACCGAATTTTCCTGTAACTCCCCTGACCAGAAGCTCATATCCGCTTTTAAGCGATGCATAGGAAGTATTACTGAAATCCTGATTATAAACCTTGTCCAGATTTCCGAAATAATATATAGCCTCGGCTCCTACCGAAAGTCTCTTCCAGAAAGTAGCTCCACCACCTACAAAAAGCTGGTACACACTACCTTCACCGTACGTATTATATGTAATATTCCCTGTATTTCCTATAATATCCTGATTCGTCTGCTTCTGGCTGATATTATATCCTATGTCACTGAACGGCATGATTCCCACCATGAGCGCAGATGATCTGTATACGGGAAAACTTATCACAAAATCATATATGTTGAACGTATTGTTCCCGGATCTCAGGTCATTCTGGCGGAAAACAGTATTTTTCTGTACAATACCGAAATCAGCCATAAACGAACTGCTGTCTCTAACGGACACCGATGCAGGATTCATCACGTTCACGAACCGCCTGCTGTTCGATGCTATCCCTACACCACCCATGCTCTTGTTGTAAGCCGTTCCCTCACGGGACAATTCTCCGATTCCGAACACGGAATATGGTGAATAAGCTCCGTACGTTCCGTTAGTCTGCCCTGCGGATGGTATGCAGAAACATAAAAGTCCAGCTATGATAAACAAATATAACCTATCCAACATATTCTTCAGCCAATATAGCTAATCCCATCAAAACTAAATTACAAACTACAAAGATGGAGTTTTTAAAGCGTTTTGCAAAATAAATTGCATCTCCTCCAGTAAAAATGACAATATTTTCGTGGTTCTGACCAAGATAACCTTGAATTTCAAACATTATGCCTGAAATCACACCGGATTCTATGGAAGTCCTGAGCGACATTCCCTTTTCACATACCGATTCAGGGGTATCGACCAGAGGAAGGGCTTTGGAATACCTGTTCAGAGCCTTGAATCTGGTCCTGCATCCAAGTGAAATGTTTCCTCCTGCATATTTTCCTTCCTTATCCAGAAAATCTATGGTAAGAGTAGTGCCGAAGTCAAATATGACACATTCCCTGTTCCGGAAAAGATATCTGGCAGCCACTATGGAAGCATATCTGTCCGCTGTAAGATATTCAGGTACATCTCTATACATATCCCTGTGCATGGAATCCATGATGACAAGTCTGTCACAGCATGTTTTAAGCCTTTTCTCATCCGACGTAACCATATCCCTGGCAGACGATATCACCAGCACTTCAGGTCTTACCCTGTCAGTCAGGGACAGTATAAAACTGACCATATGCTCGCCCTGGTAGCGGAAAGTCTTCCCAAGAGTGACGCCGTCAGCCCAGGCTGCCTTCAACACGGTATTTCCTATATCTACCAGAAGATTTGCCATAAAATAAAGCGAATTAACATGTAAAGTTACTTATAATTTCTTCAAAATGGAATAGGCTTTGGACAGTGAATCCACTTTTTTCACGAAAATCCTGAGTTTGCTGTCATTCTGTTTCAGATCGAAAATGGCAGGATTGTTACTTATGCTCTGCAATATTGACGAAAACTTGGCTGAACGGTAATATTTTGACAAAGGATTCGATATGAAGAAACATATCATCACGCCGTTCTTGATGATTATCTTCTCAAAACCAAGTTTCTCTCCGAGCTGCCTTATCCTGACGATATCGAACAGTCTGTCCAGTTCCACAGGAATCTTTCCGAATCTGTCTTCAAGTTTTCCACGATACTTGTCCAGTGTCTTTTCATCGGAAATGGAATCCAGTTCCTTATATATCCTGATTTTTTCAGCTGTCATGTCAATATAGCTGTCAGGAATGAGAGCCAGCTGATCAGTTTCGATAGTACAGTCGGATACGAACGATTCATCCGCCCTTCCGGCAGTAGAGCCTGTTTCCACTCCGAGTTCTTCCATGGCTTCGGCAAGTATTTTCTGATATGTTTCAAGTCCCATGTCGGATATGAAACCGCTCTGTTCTGCCCCAAGGAGATTTCCGGCTCCTCTAATATCCAGGTCCTGCATCGCGATATTGAAACCGCTGCCAAGATCGGAAAATGATTCTATGGCCTTGAGTCTTCGTCTGGCCTCGTCAGTGATGGAAACAAGAGGTGGAACTATCAGATAGCAGAACGCCCTCTTGTTCGAACGTCCAACCCGGCCTCTGAGCTGGTGCAGATCACTCAGTCCTATATTCTGGGCCTGATTGATGATGATGGTATTCGCATTCGGAATATCAAGGCCGTTTTCTATGATGGTAGTACACAATAGCATGTCATAGTCTCCCGACATGAAATCCAATATCTTGTTTTCAAGAGTCTTGGCTTCCATCTGTCCATGTGCCACACAAATCTTCATGTCAGGTTCTATCCTGTGCAGTATATCATGTATGGACTGCAGTTCTTCCACCCTGTTGTGAACGAAGAAAATCTGTCCGCCCCTGTTTAACTCATAATCTATGATACGCTTGATTTCATCATGGTCGAAAAGCATGATTTCAGTCTGTACCGGTATCCTGTTAGGCGGGGGAGTGTTGATAATGGAAAGATCCCTTGCACCAAGAAGGGAAAACTGCAGAGTACGGGGAATAGGAGTGGCAGTCAAAGTCAGGGTATCGACCGATGTCTTCATCTGCCGGAGTTTTTCCTTTGCACTCACTCCGAACTTCTGTTCCTCGTCTATGATGAGAAGCCCAAGATCCTTGAATCCGAAGCCTTTCCCTATAAGCTTGTGTGTTCCTATTATTATATCTATCTTGCCTTCTTTCAGTCTTTTCTGTATGTCGGACACCTCTTTGGCAGTTCTCAGGCGGCTGACATAGTCTATATTGCACGGAAAATCCTTCAACCTGCCTTTGAATGTATTGAAATGCTGCAAAGCCAGTATGGTAGTAGGCACCAGGACAGCCACCTGCTTGCTGTCGGCCACAGCCTTGAATGCCGCGCGTACCGCTACTTCAGTCTTGCCGAATCCGACATCGCCGCAGACCAGCCTGTCCATGGGATAATCAGCCTCCATATCCATCTTTACAGCCTTCACGGCCTTCTCCTGATCAGGAGTATCTTCATATATGAAAGAAGATTCCAGCTCTTCCTGCATGTATGTATCCGGAGAATATGCGAACCCCTTGACACTCTTTCTTTTGGCATACAGCTGAATCAATTCTTTGGCTATATCCTTGACCTTCTTCTTGGTATTTGCCTTGAGGTTCTGCCATACCTTTGAACCAAGCTTGTATATTTTAGGAGGCTCGGCATCCTTTGACTTGTATCTGGAAATCTTATGCAGCGAATGGACGGATACGAGTACTGTATCATTGTCCTTGTATATCAGTTTGACCACTTCATGCATCCGACCCTTGTCATCCTTCACGCGGACCAGTCCGCCGAAGATGCCTACACCATGGTCGATATGCACGATATAGTCACCTATATTGAACGAAGTCAGGTCATTTATGGTCAGCTGCTCGCTTTTTTCGACTGTACGTCTGATGGCCACTCTGTGGAAACGGTCGAATATCTCGTGATCGGAATAGCAGCAGATGTGGTCCTGGTTGTCGATAAAACCGTTGTGGATATTCTTTCCAGGACAGAATTCAGGGATTATGCCGCCGTACTGTGAAAGTATGGATCTGAGTCTTTCGAGCTGGGACTCCTTTTCTCCGAATATATACACTTTCCAGCCTTCTTCCACTCTTTTCCGTATATCCTCCACGAGAAGCTCGAAATTCTTGTTGAAAACAGGCTGCGGTGAAATATCGAATTTCACCTGGACAGCATCCTGCATGGACAGGGGGGTATCCATGTACACATGCCTGAAATCGAGAAGAGCATGGAAAAAATCCCTGGTCCTGTACATGTCGGAAGAATCCAGCCATATAACGGTATCATCAGGGAAAAGTCCTGTCAGCGGTGTACAGTCATCCTCTTCAGAAACCAGTTCAGGATATATGTCCACACACTCGGCCTGACTTTCCGACAGCTGCGTATTACAGTTGAAAATGGTGATGTTCTCCACCTCGTTTCCGAAAAAGGATATCCTGAAAGGATAGTTGAACGAATAAGAGAAGATATCTATAAGCCCGCCTCTGACAGCATACTGACCCGGTTCGGAAACGAAATCCGTCTTCACGAACCCCTCGGAAGCCAGTCTTCCGCACAATGCATCAAAATCAATCTCCTGACCTTTCTTCAGCGATATAACCGAAGAACTGACCTTGTCTCCTGAAGGTACTTTTTCATCAAGCGCATCAGGATATGTGACCAGCACTGTCAATTCTCCTGCCTCACGGTTCATTATCTTGCCGAGTGCTGCAGTCCGCTGTACTTCAAGTGAAGACTTGTAATTGCTGCGTTCTATCTTGCGCCCCGTATCAGGAAGGAAGAACACCCTGTCACCCTCTATCATATTGTAAAGGTCCGAAGCACAATACTCTGCCGCCTCCTTGTCAGGAAGCACCAGGACATGGAGTCCGGAATCTGCCACCGATGCAAACACAAACCACCTCGCGGAAAGGAAAAGACCGGAACAGAACACTTCTCTGTCGGTCCCCAGCCTTTCACCCAACAGTTTTGCCGATTTCCCGTTTATTAACATTTCCCTGTATTTTTCTGTTGAAAACATGTTGATATGCCCACACAATGCTGTATATAAAGTGTAGATATCGTGTTAAAATCAATCCCAAAAATAAATTATTAAATCTGAAAAATCCGTATAAACATCACTAAAATTTAATTTCAAAATATTTCATCCACAATTTTCCTTACGACTTCCTCACAGAACCGG
Organism: uncultured Bacteroidales bacterium; assembly: GCA_949300335.1. GTDB lineage: Bacteria > Bacteroidota > Bacteroidia > Bacteroidales > UBA932 > Cryptobacteroides. Next base: position 13,688 of record CASGDV010000058.1, read on the forward strand.
AGAGCGGATTGTAAATAATAAACATAGTCAAATGATTGATAATCAGTAGGGGATATGCGGTTATCAACATATCCACAGAAGTATAATCAGAATCATTCCTTTAAAATAAACTATATTTGTAAAAATAAATTTGATAATGATTATGGCAGAGCGTTTCGACCCGCACGACCCGTCCACAGGAAAAGACAGGGATTTCGACAAGCTGATAAGACCCCAGGCACTTGGTGACTTTTCCGGGCAGGACAAAATAATAAAAAACCTGAAAATATTCGTCAAGGCAGCCAAAATGAGAGGGGAGTCCCTGGACCATGTACTGTTCCACGGTCCTCCGGGATTGGGAAAGACCACTCTTGCGCATATTATAGCCAATGAACTGGGGGCGAATCTGAAGGTTACGTCCGGTCCGGTACTTGACAAGCCTGGAGATCTGGCGGGACTGCTCACCTCCCTGGATGAGGGCGATGTGCTTTTCATCGATGAAATACACAGGCTCTCTCCGGTGGTGGAAGAGTATCTTTACTCCGCCATGGAAGATTTCGTCATAGATATCATGATAGACAAGGGACCTGGAGCACGTTCGGTACGCATTTCACTGAATCCGTTCACGCTTGTGGGGGCCACTACGCGGAGCGGTCTTCTTACAGCTCCCCTCAGGGCCAGATTCGGAATCAAGTTCGCCCTCGAATATTATGATACATCCGATCTGGTACATATAGTCAGGAGAAGTGCGGATATTCTTGGAATAGGCATCGATGAAGAAGCGGCTTTAGAGGTGGCTCTCCGCAGCAGAGGCACCCCCCGTATAGCCAATTCGCTTTTGCGGAGGGTACGCGACTTCGCACAAGTCATAGGAGACGGCCACATAGACCTGAAAATAGCCAGATATGCACTTGATGCCCTGAATATTGACAAGAGGGGACTGGACTCCATAGACAACAAGATACTCAGGACCATAATTACCAAATTCAAGGGTGGCCCTGTAGGGGCCAATACCATTGCCACTGCTGTGGGGGAGGATCAGGGAACTCTG
>CASGDV010000059.1 GCA_949300335.1 uncultured Bacteroidales bacterium
CAATTTCTCAAACGTTAGGCTTTGTGTTATTTGAGAAAGTGCCTATAAATCAATTGTTTAACAAAAATCAAAATTCCGTTTCTACTGACGAATATCCTAACTTATTCAGTATGAGTTAGTTTAAACGGGACAGCAGTGATAATTATTCTGAAACTGTGGAATTTGTGTGTATCGGCAGGATGGAGCGGGAATCGGATGTTTCAGGTTATTGGGATTCCTGCGGATATACTTTGCCTTTTTCCGCCCAGGAAACAGATGACATATATAATCTGTTTGCAAGGGAAAGAATACCGAGAATTTACTTCATTGATGAAAATTCCGTTGTCAGGTACGTATATGATGACAGACCCGTTCCTGACTATGATACTTTGGAGTCTTCCTTGAAGGAATGTCTTTAGTTTTTTGTTCATTTCTTGGCCATAAATAGCTTCCGTTCGACAAAGTCAAATAAAAAATTTTCCTTTGTTCTCACAAAATGGCTATATTTGTGCGAACATTAAACGAATAACTGACTATGAATATTTTTTCCGTTAAGGGATTTGCGATGTCGCTTTTCGTGAATCTCGTGCTTTCATGTCTTGTACCACAAATTTCTTATGCAGGTCCGTTGAGTATTGCAGGCAATGCAAAGATTTCCGCTTCTTCTTCATTGGGAGGACGATTTTCCATGAAAAATCTGAATGACAATGTCATTTCATTGAAAGAAAAAGGTACATGGAGAGCCAAAGCCGACGGCGCGTGGGTGAAGTTATATTGGTCGGAACCTCAGTTTATCGACAGAGTCGTCATTTATAATTCCCAGAATGAAAGTTACAGTGTAAAGTCCGGTGTGCTTTCTTTCAGTGACGGTACATCTGTTGAGGTGAAACTGCCGGAAGACGGGACTGCGTTTTCCGTGTCTTTTGATGAAAAGCATACTGATTTTGTGGAATTCCGTATACTGGAGTCCGCAGGGCCGGTTGCCGAACTGACGGAGATAGAGGTTTATCCTTCATCAAAACAGTTTAGCGGACCTATGGACTGGGTCGATCCGTATATTGAGACCAACAGGGGACGTTTCTTCTATTTTATAACCGGCCAGCGTCCTTACGGGATGATAGGCGCGGCGCCGATGACAAAAAATTGGAACAACGGAGGAGGCGGTTATGCACATTTCTCGACTGAGATTCTCGGATTCCCGCAGATTCATGCGTGGACCATTTCCGGATTGAATCTCATGCCTGCACTGTCCGGTGCGGATCCTACCGAAGGTGAGGTTAGCTGGAAATCGGCTTTCAAACATGATGATGAAATAGTACAGCCGGGATATCACAGGGTCTATCTTTCCACGAATAAGGTATGGGTCGAGCAGACTGCTACGGAAAGGGTAAGTTTCTACCGTTTCAAGTGGACCGAAGATGTAGATGCGCAGATTCTTCTGTGTCTCAACGGCTTGCTCGGAAACAGCCGTATGACGAATGCGTCTGTAAGGAAGGTCAGTGACAGGGAGTTTGCCGGTTCCATAAGTTCCGTTGACCGTGCATACAATGTCGGACCTCATGATTTCAAGATTTATTTTGTAGCTCAGCTCGACAGGGACTGCGATTCTTTCGACGGCTGGAACGGCAGGGAAATTTATCGCGGTGTGGAGAAGGTTGCCGGTGACTCGGCCGGAGTTTCCATGGCTTATGGCGTAAAGGCGGGAGAAGAGGTTTTGATGAAGATAGCGATATCATATACCAATATAGAAAATGCTTATGCCAATCTTGCGGCAGAGTGTCCGGAATGGGATTTCGATGCAGTTTGGGGCGATACGCGTAATATATGGAACGAGTGGCTCGGTAAGATTGATGTGAAGGGCGGAACCGAGGCCCGGAAAATCAAGTTCTATACTGATTTGTGGCATGTTCTTCTTGGAAGGCACAGAATCAACGACGTGAACGGGGATTATCCGGACAGGACTGTCGGAAGGGAAAAGATAATATGGAACCAGAACGGTGCAATCATCGATCCGATTTTCAAGATACGCAATACGGGTGTAGACAAAGACGGGAAAGTAAGGCACAATATGTATAATTCGGATGCTTTCTGGCTTACTCAGTGGAATCTGAATGTCCTGTGGGGACTGGCATGGCCGGAAATACTTGATGATATGGCGGCCTCGCTTGTAGAATATTCGATTAACGGAGGTCTTATTCCAAGAGGTCCGTCTGGAGGCGGCTACTCCTTCATCATGACCGGGTGTCCGGGTACCAATCTGATTGTCAGTGCTTATATGAAGAATCTTCTTACCAAGGAAGATCCAATGGTAGCATATGAACAGATAAAAAAGAACCATATGCCGGGAGGCATGATGGGAAGCAAGGATGAACTTGGTTTCTATATCGAACACGGTTGGTTCCCTAACAATGCCGGCATTACCATCGAGGCGGCGTTTCAGGATTGGGGTGCGGCCCAGATGGCATATAAGCTTGGTCTGAAAGATGATTACAAGTATTTTCTAGGAAGATCCAAGTCTTGGAAGAACTGTTTCAATCCTGATCTGAAACTGCTTTTCCCTAAGGACCACAATGGCAATTTTTCTCATACCGATCCTCTTTCTCCTGCAGGCTTTGTTGAGGCAAATGCATGGCAGGCGACATTCGGAATTTCACATGACATCGGGGGACTTTCCTCAATGATGGGCGGTGATTCGGTATTGTGTTCGATGCTTGACAATGCATTCAGACATGAGGTGGAGAGTGACTTTACACATAGCTATGGCAGCGGTTATATAAGTTATGCCAATCAGCCCGGCTGCTCGAATGCACATGTGTTCAGCTATGCAGGCGCTCCATGGATGACCCAGTATTGGGTGCGTCAGGTAAATGAAAGGGCGTATGGCGGCATTACTCCGGAACTCGGTTATGGCGGGCATGACGAGGATCAGGGACAGATGGGCGGTGTCAGCGCCCTCATGTCGTTGGGTTTGTTCAATATTCTCGGATCTGAGACACAGATACCGTATTATGAAATTACGGCACCTGTATTTGACGAGATTACGATAAAGCTTGACAACAGGTATTATCAGGGGGACAAGTTCGTAATCAGGACTTATGGCAACTCGCCGGAGAATTGCTATATACAGAAGGCGGTCCTTAACGGCAGGGAACTCGACGGTTTCTGGTTCACTCATGAAGAGTTCGCAAAAGGCGGACTGCTCGAAATATGGTTGGATGATGAGCCGAACAAAGAATGGGGCATAGGTTCATATCCTCCTGTCAGCGCCGTTGCCGAATGATTTGAATTGTTATTGAACTATACATAAATTTTGGATTATATGAAATACATCTTTTTGCTTGCAGCTGTCCTGTCATTCAGTACACTGATGTATGCCGGTCCCGGCAATATTGCTGTCAGGGCAAAGGTCAGCGCTTCTTCGTTCCATGGAGACATGGTTCCGGAAAATGTGATTGACGGAAAGTCAAGGGTGACTGGAAAGAATGCCTGGGCATCGGATGCCGTAATGCCTTACTGGCAGCAGCTTCAGTTTCCGTGGATAAGGCTCGACTGGCCGGAAGAGGTCACTGTAAGCAAAGTCATATTGTATGACAGGCCGGAGGAAGGAATTCATACTTCCGGCGGAATCCTTACGTTCAGTGACGGGAGCCGTGTGAGCGTGCTGGCTATTCCCGACAACGGTGCACCAAAGGTTGTAGAGTTTCCTCCGAAGAAGATTTCATGGATGAGGTTTGATACGAATGATGCCGTAGGTTCATATACTGGACTTTCGGAAATAGAGGTATATCCGTCATATGAGGATTATGATGATTATGTCTCGTGGGTGGATCCATTCATTGAAACCACGAAGGGACGTTATTTCTTTTTCATCACTGGGAACCAGCCTTTCGGTATGATAGGTGCGGCTCCTCTTACCAGAAACAGGAATCAGTACGGAGGCGGATACAACTACAATTCCACGGAAGTTCTCGGTTTTCCGCAGATTCATAACTGGGTGATAGCCGGTCTTACGTTCATGCCCGTCACCGGAAAGGTTGATGTTTCCCTCGGTGAGCAGGCATGGAAATCTGAGTTTTCCCATGACGGGGAAATAGCTGAGCCTGGATATCACAGAATATATCTTGAAGATTACGGACTTAATGTAGAGCAGACCGCGACCCAGAGAGTAAGTATGTACCGGGTTACTGTTTCCGATGATTGTGAGCTCGGCATGCTGCTTAATCTTGGCGGTTATCTTGCTTCGACAACGATGGTTAATGCCCGGGTACACAGGATTGATGACAACAGGATAGAAGGGAGTTTCGATACATACGGGCGTCATTGGGGAGGTCCCGAAAATGTCCGAATCCATTTTGCTGCAGAGGTGGAGCGTCCGTTCGAGAGCATGGACGGCTGGGCCGGTGAGTCGATATATCATGATACCGACAGCCTGACAGGTTCAGGTGTAATCACGCAGAGAGCTTCCAATGAAAAGTACAGTTATCTTGATTCTCCTTCTTCCGGTGTTTCCCTTAATTATAAGGCTCATGCCGGGGAAGAGTTCAAGATAAGGATGGCAATTTCATATGTGGATTGTGAGAATGCGTGGGAGAACATGAAGGCAGAATGTGACCACTGGGATTTTGACAAGGTGCGTGAGGATGCCAGAAAAGAGTGGAACGAGTGGCTTGGCAGAATAGATGTAAAGGGAGGAACTTATGCTCAGAAAGTGAAGTTTTATACTGACTTATGGCATACTTTGCTCGGCCGGCACAAACTTGATGACGTAAACGGGGATTACATGGATCTGACGGAAGGACGCAGGTTCTATTCCTATACGCTTGATTTGAAGCCGAAAGTCAGGACTTTGCCGAAAGGTAAGGACGGAAAGTCCTTGTTCCATATGTACAATTCGGATGCATTCTGGCTTACGCAATGGAATCTGAATATTCTGTGGGGACTTGCATGGCCGGAGATGCTCGACGAGTTTTCAGCTTCATTGATACAGTATGCAGATAACGGCAAGTTTATTCCGAGAGGTCCATGTGCCGGAGGCTATACCTATATAATGACAGGTTGTCCCGGTACTAACCTTATTGTTTCTGCATATAACAAAGGTGTTATGACAAAAACGGATCCGAAACATGCGCTTGAAGTCATGAAGTGGAATCATGGAAAGGAAGGTATTATAGGTATCGATGATTCTTATCTTCAGAACGGATATATAGTCGGTAATGCCGGAAGGACCATAGAAGCAAATTTCCAGGATTGGGCATTGGCGCAGATGGCATTGAAAATGGGGGAGACAGACGATGCGGCGTATTTCATGAAGCGTTCCGAGGGGTGGAAGAGTCTGTATCGTGACGAATTCAAGCTTATTTTCCCGAAAAATGCGGAGGGACAGTGGGTTCATGACAATCCTCTTGATGGTAACGGATGGGTCGAGGCGAATGCCTGGCAGGGAACATGGTCTGTGTCGCATGACATCAGGGAACTGTCCCGGATGATGGGAGGAGATGACGTCCTCTGCGACAAGTTGAATCATGCTTTCGAAATGGCAGCTTCGGAGGATTTCATTTTCGGGTATGGTTCCGGTTATGTGAGTTATGCAAATCAGCCGGGGTGTTCGAATGCGCATGTATTCAACTGGGCCGGAAAGCCGTGGTTGTCGCAATATTGGGTGAGGCGCGTGAATGAGCAGGCTTATGGTGCCGTTACTCCCGATTTCGGTTACGGAGGCCATGACGAGGACCAGGGACAGATGGGAGGAATCAGCGCCCTGATGTCTCTTGGCCTTTTCAGCTTGCGAGGAACGGCAGCTGAGAATCCGGTGTATGAGATAACTTCTCCTGTATTCGATGAGATTACCATAGCTCTTGATAAAAGGTATTATTCAGGTGGCAAGTTCATTATAAAGGCATATAATAATTCTTCTGAGAACTGTTATATCAGGAAGGCTGCATTGAACGGTAAGCCTTTGCGTACATTCTGGTTTTCTCATGAGGATTTTGCCAAAGGAGGCTTGCTTGAGATATGGCTTGACAGCAAGCCTAACAGGAAATGGGGAACTGCCGGCTATCCGGATTAGTTCTCCATTTCGCTCCTTCCCGGCCGCACTTTTCGAATTTCCAGATTTTTTTAGAAAAATATTGCATAATCAAATTTTATCCGTATATTTGCAGTCCGTTTCTGAGAGAGCAAATCCTTTCAAAACGGATAAGTATTTTGGGAATATTGGGAGCATAGCTCAGTTGGTTTAGAGCATCTGCCTTACAAGCAGAGGGTCGGGGGTTCGACTCCCTCTGCTCCCACTGCCCGGGAGGGCAATCAAAGGAAAATCCTGAAGTCGTGAGACTTCGGGATTTTTTTGTATGTATGCTGCTGTTATGATGGTACAATGGAATGTTCGTTGTGAGGATATGCTGGTATATTGTTATGAGGTAAGGTAATGAGGGCAAAACCAGTTGGTAAAACCATCACTGGGAAAAGAAAGTGTTTCGGTATGCTCCATTAATCTGTAGAAAAGACAGATGGACGTACAAGATCTATACTCGTCCCTGACAGGTATGCTTTTTCCCAATGACATTACAAAACATTTCAGAATGATTCAGGATTTCCCGGAGACGCTTACCATGGGTTGAAAAAATGACCGGGTGCCGGGCAAGGCATCACCGGTAAGCACATTCTTTCTTGGAATAGATGCTTCTGAGCGGAGAGAGATGATAAAAAAATGTCATGCCATGGATAAAAAATGCATTGATATTGTAAATGGAGTTACGATAGCGGAGAGAAATCCTAAAAAATACCTTTGCAGAGTCATTCAATGCTATGATTAAGGGATTCATAAAGCAACTGAGAGGTGTCTTGGATGTCAACTATTTTCTGTTAAGGCTTTGTAATATCTATGCCGGATTTCTGACGGTAATAAAATTTAGACTCATGGTTTTGCATGTGATTCGGTATAATGGTATAATTGACAAAATTATTGGTAAAATCTCCGGTAATCAGAAGAAAACGGGATTACCGGGAAAAGAAAACCATATTAGGCAGAATCTTCTGGATCATCTTTTGCGGCACTTCGCACTCACGGGCGATCTCCGGCCATCCGGATGCTGCCTGACAAACTTCGTCGATGATCCGTGCGGCATTCTTGATATTGTTCTTGGCTGCGCATTCTAGCAGGTCATCTTTGGTGATACTGCTGAATTTGCCGTTTATCGACATTTGGTGAGCCGAGGTCCACTGGCCGTAGGGATTGTAGGCGTAGCCCATGTCATAGGCCGGAGAAAGGTGCCATTTCCCGCCTCTGTCCATCAGGAAAGAGATGTTCTTCGTGTGGTCGTCCTGGTTGCGCACCACGACATTGAAAACCATTCTGCGGAACATCTCCTGCGCCTCCTTGTAGGTGAGCCGCAGACCGCGCATCACGGCGAACGCCTGTTCGTAAGAGTAGGCCCTGAGGAGCCGGTAATCGAAGTGCGCGATGCCGCAGAGCGTCTGCATGTGCACCTTTGCACCGTTTATCCGGTCGAACCGCTTTGTCAGAAAATGGGCTCTCCCGTTTTCTTCGATCAGTGAACATTCTGTCATTTCAATGCCGCATTCTTTCACAAGACGCGAGAATGAGTACTCCAGTCGTCCGAAGTTTTCAGTCTCCCTGAATCCGGCCGTGGCTGATACGCCGTCCAACTTGATGATATAGTAGTCAAACCCGTCGGGAGTCTCGGCCTGTCCCGAACGGATCTCTCCGGTGACTTTGTT
>CASGDV010000060.1 GCA_949300335.1 uncultured Bacteroidales bacterium
GTATAACCGTCTCCTGCATAGTTTTCCATCAGCGGAACAATATCGAACTCATATGTATGCGGGGCCTTTCCGAAATTCGGGGATGAAGGAAAGAGCAGTACGGCACCGTCCCCCTCGCCTTCAAGAGGCGAAATATTGAAATGCGCGGATTCTTCCTCACCCATAACGCCCCAAGTGACATTCGATGAAATATTGATCCGGTCTGCCGCCATGCCCGCGCCGATATACTCGTCATAATCGTAAGTCAGGGAAATTTCCGGAACAGATTGTGCATTTTCAAGGGCTGCAATCAGATACGGATATGTCTGTTTAACCAGGACATTCGTTGCATAAGTGCCGTCTTTTGCATTGAATGTAAGGCGCGTTTCCCTGTCCATTCTCAAATCATTGAGAGGAGCAGAAAGACTGATGACTCCCGTACCTGCATTCCCGCTCTGCCTGTCAACGATCAGCCACCGTGGATAATCATCAGGCACTGTCTGGGACAGTGTCCATGCTTTGTCTGAAGTGAATGACAGCAGGAACTCGTCACCTGTCGGAGACATCTCCACGATTTCCGCTGACAAGGCGCCGCCTGTCACTGCTACAGGATCCATATCATTGTCTTTTTTACATGAGAATACGGACACCCCCAGGATCGGAAGGATAAACGCCCATGGAATATGTTTCATAAATCGGTTACTGTCTGTCATAAATCAAATCTCCCGGTGTTGCCGACAAAAGTCTGCGCATAACAAAATAAACGGTAAGGATGGAACTCAGCATGATTATCGCAATCGCATACAGGGTCTTTGTATTCCATACGGACAGATAATTGAAAGTCCCGTCTTTCATAAGGCCAAGCAGAGGCAGAAGAAGCTGCACGATGTACACAGAGATGAACGCCACAGCCACCGCAGACACCACGGTTGCCGACATAATAAGGACATATACTTTGATCAGTTCCGCATTGCTGATTCCGAAAGCCTTGAATGTACCAAGATTACGCCTGACTTTTTGGAAATAGGACTGCAAAAGATTCACGATGAACAGAATGATACACAGGATAGAGAACACGACAATAGACCACGACAGGATATTCGCCATGACACTGACTGCATTGAAATTGTCTTTCGCGTTCACCTGGGACATTTCGATCTCAATATAGAAATGATCCCTGACATAAGTCTCGAAATCCTTGATCATATCCAGATCCCTGAAATGTACCGACACGAAAGAAATCTGACTTACATAACTGTCTGAAAAAGCAAAATCGAATACCTGTGTCACCTCTTCATCGGGATATGATGCAAGCACCTCGTCATTGATCTGCTGGATCATCTGCGGCGATGACTCCCCATCGGGAAAAAACGATATGAAACTGCCTGGTTTGAACGATTCTATCTGAGGCAAATAGAATGACATCCGATCCGGAATCAGAGAGACATCCTTGCTCTGTGCCATTTCAATCACTGCCGACTCAAACTCATCGGGATCCATATCTTCAGGTACATAATAATGCAGGACTGAAGCATATTCCGGATTCGTCATATAGAACGGATTCGAATAATCGTTGAAATCCTGCTCAAGAAAATATGCAGAAGTGATAAAATCGACATTGCCAGGCAATTTTTCAACAACGCCCAATACAGGGACAGGAACGGAGGCATAGCTTTCTCCAGTATAAAGATGGAAGCCAAGGGTATCGGCATCCGGGGAATATCGGGCATACCCTATATAGGCAGGAGCCTTTTCATAGCCAAGAGATGCAAGCATTTCATAAGTCATTATGACTCCGATAGACTGAGGGTCGACCTCTTCGACCGATGACACTTTCTGGCCTCCGACTACATTTTCATCGCTCAGTATGGCATCCACCAGTGGTGTATTGAGTTCCTGAAAGAATCTTCCGGTAAAATATCTCAACTCTTTGTCCGTTGAAAAGAAATTATAGGAAAATTTATAGTCTTCCTGATATCCGAGAATATGATACAGTTCCGTCACTGCAGTATCTGACAGTGCCATGGTCAATCCGTAATAATCCGACTTGTCAGATGTGTTCTCGATATTCAGCCAGTTTATAAACGGATCATTCATTTTATATGACAGGTAATTCAGGCTTGCATTGCTGAAAGCTATCGCCAGGAATGTCATGGCAAGTACTGCGGTCAGAAGCCAAAGATTGGAATAATTCTTACCGAGGACGACTTTACCTTCCCTGTGGACAAAAAGCCTGAAATAATCTCCGTTCATGTTATTTTTACTCATCTTCGACGTGTTTTAGAAAAAACTCGAAATCCGCTGTAGCGTATTTTGCCTTTCCGTTGGTCCAGGAAGTACCCGAATCATCCGGAACATAGACCGAATCCTCATCGATCATACCGGAAAAACTCACATCGCCATGACTGTCAGTTCTGACTTCCTTGCGTATTTTGATGATAATATCGGCAAAAACCGTTGCAAGATGCATGTCATGCGTGACAATGATGGCCGAACTTCCTTTCAGTTCATTCAGTTTGTCTGACAGAAGTTCCATGGCTCTGATGGCATTGTCGCTGTCAAGGTTACCCGTAGGTTCATCCCCGAAAAGCACGGTAAAATCAGGAATGACGGCTCTTGCAAATGCGAGACGCTGCTGCTGTCCTCCGGAAAGTTCATGGGCCATCCTGTGCTCATCGAGATGGCTCAGCCCGAGATCCTCAAGCACCTTTGATGCCCTTGCAAACGAAGACGCCTTGTCATATCCCTGAAGCATCCTTGTGATGGATATGTTCTCATACGCTGTAAAATTACGCATCAGATTCGTACTCTGGAATATGAAGTTGAAATGTTTTTTCCTAAAGTCAGACAATTCCCTGTCATCATTTCTCAGCCAAAGTCCAAGAATATCGACGGAACCATTGTCTCCGTAGAAAAGGAAACGCGTTTCCGGATCAGGGACTATAGTATTGTTCATAAGGCCAAGAACCTCAAGGATAGTACTTTTGCCGATACCTGATTCCCCGACTATGAAAACTTTATGCCCCTTAGGTATCACAAGATGCCTTATCTCCAGAACGATCTTCCTGTCACTTGACGACTTGTCATATGAACATTTCAGATCAGATATTTCAAACAATTTGTCCATCTGCTCGTTATTATGGTTTATGGTAACTCTTCAATAGGTATCCAGTAATATTTGGCTCCATTGAACTCCATTGTATAAGGATATGCACTGGCCTGTATATTCTTTATCCTCCTGAATTTGGATGCGAATTGCTTTAGAATGGAGACATATTCGGCATGAGGTACCTTATGAGGATCTCCGAGCGCAGCTATGGAGTAACCTTTCAATGAAGAGGAAGCCTCATTCAGACCTGCCGCAATGGCCATTATCTCATCCTGCGACATGTTTTCCATATCCTCCGGAGTGATATCAGGCACGAAACTGCGTATGAGGGCCTTAAGAGCATTGATATATGGCATTCTGTCCTGGGACGGCCGATTGGCCTCATTCGCTACGGGCTGCAGTTTCATGACCAACGTCTTGAGTTCATCGGAAGATATAAACAGGACAGGCTTGTAATACTCCCTCCGGCTCTGGTCAAGCTTTGGAGTAAAGCCTTTGAATGACATCACGACTCCCTG
>CASGDV010000061.1 GCA_949300335.1 uncultured Bacteroidales bacterium
TGCATTCATGCTTGTCCGATTCTAATGTCGGCAGCAAATATGCGAAATCAATTCAAATCGACACGCGGCGTTTTCTGTTATATTTAATTATATATTAATAAGTTACAAAGGTTTGTTAAAAAATCTTTTGGACACTAGTGCTGACATTTCATCAAAATTAATGTCCCGGCTTGCTTTTTGCGGTGAAGCGGCTTCCGTATATGGGGAAAGACCCCGTATCGTATTGGACTTATTAATTAAACAAGGTATGAGTATCTGGTTGATAATGATCATTGTCATGGCTCTGAGTTTTTTTGTGCAGCACATGCTTCAGAGCCGGTTTCATAAATATTCACAAGTCAGGCTGGGCAACGGGATGTCCGGAGCCGACGTTGCCCGGAAAATGCTTCAGGACAACGGGATCTATGATGTGAAGGTAGTGTCCGTTCAGGGAACGTTGACCGACCATTACAATCCTGCTACCAAGACCGTCAATCTGAGCGGCAGCGTATATTCGGGCTGCTCAGTGGCAGCGGCTGCCGTAGCGGCACATGAATGCGGCCATGCCGTACAGCACGCCGTAGGATATGCACCCCTGCGCATGCGCTCCGCACTTGTTCCGGTTGTGAGTTTCGCCTCGAACATTGTGCAATGGATATTGCTGCTGGGAGTACTGATGATAAATGTATTCCCCGGACTTCTGTGGTTCGGAATAGCTCTGTTTGCCATGACTACGCTTTTCAGCATAATAACGTTGCCTGTGGAGATCAATGCAAGCATGAGGGCGGTAAACTGGCTCAACTCGGCCGGCATTACAGACTACAGGACCAGCCCTCTCGCAGTGGATGCCCTCAAATGGGCCGCATATACATACGTCATCGCGGCGATCGGTTCGATTGCCACACTGCTCTACTACATAGGTCTGGCAAGGCGCGACTGATACGGAAGCCTTGAAAGTTGTTTCAATCCTCGGATTTGTTTTCAGAAACGGATCTGAGGATTTTTGCAAGCTGGTCAGGACATGAGGTCCCTTTCCCGTTGCAGTTTATTCCGGAAAGGCGTGAAACGGCTTCCTGGACAGACATGCCTTTAATCAAGGCACCCACTCCCTGGGTATTCCCGCTGCATCCCCTGAAATATGTAACCTTATTCACGATATCACCTGAAAGTTCGATATCTATCCGTTTGGAGCATACTTTGGAGCTCGGGACTGCGGAAATATACCTGATACCGTCGTCCGCAAGACTGTCTTTAATGATTCTGTAATCATTTCCGGAAGTCGCTGTCTCCGGCATTTCCGTAGTCCGGTTGTCATTCATGGCGTTCAGATAAAGATTTGACTGGACGGAAAGTCCCAGTCCGATTAATGCGATACAATAATAAAAAATTTTCATGGCTTGAAATTTCAGAACAGAGTCGGATGGTTGTCTTCGAGTTCGGAGATGACCTTTTCCATTATGGCCTCGCGGAAAAAAGAAGCTCTGGTCTGGACCTTGAACATGTCGCAATACCTTTCAATTGCAGCTATTTCCCTGTCATTCAAATATATGACCTGCCTGTGCCTGCGAACCAGCGAATCATGCTGCTTCTTCAGGTACTCGGGATCGATTGCTGCTGTCTTGTTCTTTTTCCTGGCCAATTCTGTAATTTTTCGGCAAAGTTAACAAATTATTGAGATATTTGTTTTACCTTTGCACCTTGTATGAACGAAAGAAGTATCATATTGTCCGTTTATCTGTCATGGCGGTTCCGATGCCACGACACTTCTTTCTATTCTTTAGTCCGACTCTAGGAGGGGCTTGAAAAGCATTTCCCTCCCAATTGCAATCGACAATCGAGGTTTGTCTTGCCGTTAGGATCCTTTCGTATCCCAGTTTATGGGCAATCCGATCAGAAAACAAATATTTTTCAACAGATAACAAGCGCTTCAAAAAAAATGGAAGTTGATGTAATTGTGGCTGATGAAAGCCACGCAATCTATGCAGAGGAAATCTGCAAGGAAGTTTTTATCTCCGCACAGGAAAGAGGTACGGGAATAGCCAAAAGGACTCCCGAATACATCATTGAGAAAATGATTGCGGGAAAGGCAGTCATCGCAGTATCCCATGACAGGCGTTTTGCCGGTTTTTCCTATATCGAGACCTGGGGCGGGAAACAGTATGTAGCCAATTCGGGACTGATAGTGGCACACGCATTCAGGGGCATGGGACTGGCCAAGAGGATCAAGGACAGGATATTCAGACTGTCCAGGGAACTGTATCCGGAGGCAAAGATATTCAGCATCACGACCGGTGCCGCCGTAATGAAAATGAACTACGAACTGGGATTCAGACCTGTTCCGTTCTCGGAACTTACCGATGACCCGGAGTTCTGGAAAGGCTGCCAGGGATGCAGGAACTTCCCGATACTTGAAAGCAACGGATACAGGATGTGCATCTGCACGGGACTCCTGTATGATCCGAAAGAACACATAGAAATAAGAAATTTAAGAGTCGCACAATAAATTCAATAGCCATGAAAGAAAAAGTTGTATTAGCATTCAGCGGAGGACTTGACACTTCGTTCTGCGTTCCTTATCTCATGAATGAAAAAGGTCTTGAAGTCCATACCGTAATGGTGAACACCGGAGGTTTTTCCGAAGAAGAGGTAAAAGGCATCGAAGCAAGGGCCCTGCAGTTAGGGGCAGCTTCGCACAAGACGATAGATGCAGCTGAGACATATTACAGGAAAGGTATAAAATATCTCATTTACGGAAACATACTTAAAAACGCGACATATCCTCTTTCAGTAAGTTCGGAAAGGGTTTTCCAGGCATTGGAAGTCCTCAAGCACGTGAAGGAAATAGGCGCCGGATATGTAGCTCACGGCAGCACGGGAGCGGGAAACGATCAGGTAAGATTCGACATAGTATTTGAAATACTGGCTCCGGAAGTGAAGATACTCGCACCTATAAGGGAACTGTCCATCACACGTCAGGAAGAGATAGATTATTTGAAGAAACACGGTTTCGAATCATCCTGGGAGAAAGCGAAATATTCCATCAACCAGGGTCTTTGGGGCACGAGCATCGGCGGTGTGGAGACATTGAGCTCGGACGGCTATCTGCCTGAAGAGGCATATCCTACAAAGGTTACCAAGACGACTCCGGAACATATCAGAATTGGATTCAGTAAAGGAGAGCCTTGTTCATTCAACGGAACGGAAATGCCTGCGGTCGATATCATCAAGGCTGTAAGGGATGCTGCATCTCCGTTCGGCATAGGAAGGGATATACATATCGGTGACACGATAATCGGAATCAAGGGGCGTGTAGGTTTCGAGGCTGCGGCTCCGCTCATAATAATTAAGGCGCACCATCTTCTTGAAAAACATGTCCTTACCAAGGGCCAGCTTTACTGGAAAGACCAGATTGCAGGATGGTACGGCCAGCAGATGCATGAAGCCATGTACCTCGATCCGGTTATGAGGGACATGGAGGCCATGATGGAAAGCATCGAAAAGAATGTCACCGGAGAAGTGGAGATAGCTCTCATGCCTTATCATTTCATGGTGCTCGGATGCAAGAGCGGACACGACCTGATGAGTTCGAAGTTCGGGGCCTACGGCGAGATAAACAAGTCTTACACCGGCCAGGATGTTATCGGATTCACGAAGGTTCTTGCCAATCCGTTGAAGATATATTACAATGTCAACGGCGAAGATGCCGCTGATGTAATCGACAAATAAGAGATTATGATAAGAGCAGCCATTGCCGGAGGAACGGGATATACCGGAGGAGAATTGTTCAGGATACTCATAAACCATCCCGAGGTCGAAATAGTCGCGGCAACCACCACTTCTTCCGAAGGGGCAAGGGTCGACGAAGTCCACAGGGACCTAATCGGAGAGACGGACATGGTATTCGGTACCGGGCTCAATGATCCAGATGTGATTTTCCTGTGTCTCGGACACGGTCTGTCACGTGAGTTTTTGGATACCCATGAAATCAGTGACGACTGCAGGATAATAGACCTTGGCAACGATTTCAGGCTTGACGGTTCATACCGCGGCAGGAATTTCGTCTACGGTCTCTGTGAAAGTGCAAAGGATGAGATACGGAATGCTTCTGACATTGCCAATCCCGGCTGTTTTGCCACGGCAATACAACTCGCTGTCCTCCCTCTCGCGTCGGCAGGACTTCTGAATGACGAGATACATGTGACGGCCGTGACGGGATCGACGGGAGCCGGCAAGAAACCGGGAGAAACCACACATTTCAGCTACAGGAGCGACAATATCTCCATATACAAACTGTTCACGCACCAGCACCTCGGAGAAATACGGAAAAACATTTCCAGAGTCTCCGGGAAGCCTGAACCTGTCGTTAATTTCGTGCCTTTGCGCGGAGACTTCGCAAGAGGAATCTTTGCAAGCGTATATACGAGAGCTGTTCCGGGACTCGCGGATGAGGACTACATTTCCGTTTTCGAGGATTATTACGGGGACTCCCCTTTCGTTTTCCACAGCAGGAAAGGTATTTCAATGAAGGAAGTCGTAAACACCAACAAAGGCCTGGTGCATGCGGAACTTCATGACGGGTATATTCATATCAGCTCCGCAATAGACAATCTGATCAAGGGTGCATCCGGCCAGGCCGTGCAGAACATGAACCTCATGTTCGGTCTTCCGGAAGATACCGGCCTTCATCTGAAGCCTTCCGCTTTTTAGAAGCTGTTTTATTTGTATCATTTGAATTGTATTTTTAAGAATGGATTTATTCAAAGTATATAAACTATGGGACATCGAGCCCGTCAGGGGCAAGGACACGACTTTGTGGGACAGGGACGGGAACGAGTACACCGACCTTTACGGAGGTCATGCTGTTATTTCGGTGGGGCACTGCCATCCGCATTATGTGGAAGCGGTAGGTGAACAGCTGAAGAAACTGGGCTTTTATTCCAATGCCGTACAGAATTCCCTTCAGAAGGAACTTGCAGGCAGGCTCGGGAACATATGCGGATATCCGGATTACTCGCTGTTTCTGTGCAATTCCGGTGCGGAGGCAAATGAAAACGCAATGAAACTTGCCTCCTTCCATACGGGTCGGGACAGGATACTTGCAATCAGCAAGGCTTTCCACGGACGCACTTCCGGAGCCGTGGCCGTTACCGACAATCCGGCCATACGGTCTCCTTTCAACACCACGGAACATGTGGATTATGTGGAGCTCAACGATGAGGAGCAGGCTGAAAAGGCTCTTTCTTCCGGCAGATATGCCGCCGTTATCATTGAAGGCATACAGGGTGTAGCCGGGATATTCGAGCCGGAAACGTCGTATATGAAAGCTTTGAGGGAGCTATGCGACAAGAACGGTACTCTTCTCATACTCGACGAGATTCAGTCGGGATATGGAAGGACCGGCAGATTTTTCGCTCATCAGCACAACGGGATAAAGGCCGACATCATCACGATGGCCAAGGGAATGGCGAACGGCTTCCCTATCGGGGCAATCATAATAAATCCGTCGATAAAACCGGTCTACGGGATGTTGGGAACAACGTTCGGAGGAAATCATCTCGCATGTGCCGCAGCCCTTGCCGTGCTTGACATAATAGAGAGCGAACACCTTATAGAAAATGCAGAAAAGGTCGGAAACTATTTCAGGGACTTTTTCCATAGAAACGGGAAACTCGACCCGGCATTGAAAGACTACAGGGGGAAAGGGCTGATGATAGGTCTCGAGATAAAAGATGGATTTGCAGGTCTGAGAGACAGACTGCTGTTCGAAAAGCATTTCTTCACGGGAGCCGCCGGAGCGAAAGTGATAAGGCTTCTTCCTTCGCTGACAGTCTCCATGGAAACTGCCGGACGTTTCACTGATGCATGGACCGAGCTTACTGCAAGGTCCAATTGACAGAATTGAGAACAATGAATTAAAAATGAATCGGATATGAAAGAATTTACATCCATAAGGCAACTGGGAGATATCAGGGAAGCCCTGAAAAAAGCAGATTACGTAAAGAAGAATCCTTATGCCGACCAGACTCTCGGAAAGAACAGGACTCTTCTGATGATTTTTTTCAATTCCAGTCTGAGAACAAGGCTAAGCACCCAGAAGGCAGCCATGAATCTCGGCATGAATGTCATAGTTCTGGATGTAAATCAGGGTGCCTGGAAACTTGAGACGGAACGCGGGGTCATCATGGACGGCGACAAGCCGGAACACCTTCTTGAGGCCATTCCGGTAATGGGCTGCTACTGCGATATAATCGGTGTCAGGTCATTTGCCCGGTTCGAGAACAAGGAAGACGACTACAACGAGCTTATACTCAATCAGTTCATCAAATATTCCGGCAGGCCGGTATTCAGTATGGAAGCTGCCACGAGACATCCGCTGCAGACCTTTGCCGACATGATTACCATAGAGGAATTCAAGAAGACCGATAAGCCGAAGATAGTGATGACATGGGCGCCACATCCGAAGGCTCTGCCGCAGGCCGTGCCGAATTCCTTTGCAGAGGGCATAAATCTTACCGATTACGAGTTCGTGATAACTCATCCGGAAGGATATGAACTGGACCCGGCTTTCACGGGAAGGGCAAGAATAGAATATGATCAGGACAAGGCTTTCGAAGGTGCGGACTTCATATATGCGAAAAACTGGGCTGCATACAAAGACGGAGCCTACGGAAAAGTCCTCAGCACCGACAGGAGTTGGACGGTGGAC
The DNA here is from genome assembly GCA_949300335.1 of uncultured Bacteroidales bacterium. Classification (GTDB taxonomy): domain Bacteria; phylum Bacteroidota; class Bacteroidia; order Bacteroidales; family UBA932; genus Cryptobacteroides. Next base: position 6,686 of record CASGDV010000061.1, read on the forward strand.
AGCAGGAAGATGGCTTTGACGAACAATGCGTTTTTCATGCACTGTCTTCCTGTCAGAAGGAACATGATAGTGACGGACGATGTGATAGAAAGCCCGCAGTCGATAGTCATACCTGAGGCTGCAAACAGGGTCGTTTCCGCACAGACCGTATTGAAAGAACTTCTTATCGGTCTTGAGGCATGATAAGGGTTTTCAAAATAGGCGGCAACGTCGTGGACAATCCTGAAATGCTCGAGCAATTCGCTTCCGACTTTTCGGGGATATCCGGGAAAAAGGTCCTGATACACGGAGGAGGAGTCATGGCCAGCCAGCTGCAGAAAAGCATGGGGATGACACCTGTTATGATAGAAGGCCGGCGCGTCACAGATGAGGATACCCTCAGGATAGTGACAATGGTATATGCCGGATGGTGCAACAAGCATATTACCGCTCTTCTCCAGAAGTACGGCTGCAATGCAATCGGTCTGTCCGGTGCGGACGGGAATGTGATAAGGGCTGCCAAACGCCCGCCGATTGCCGTGGACGGATATCCGGAACCTGTGGATTACGGCTTTGTCGGAGACATCGATCCGGAAAATATCGATTCGGGTTTCATCGGCAGGCTTCTGGATATGGGACTTACTCCTGTATTTTCTGCCATCAATCATGACGGCAGCGGCAACCTGCTCAACACCAACGCCGACACTGTGGCTTCTTCACTTGCAATTGCCCTCGCCGGCTGCGGTGAAGAAACCGAACTGATATACTGTTTCGAGAAGAACGGTGTCCTTTTCGACAGGGATGATGAAAACAGCCTTATACGGGATATGGACAGGAAAAGGTTTCTCGAACTGAAGGCCGAAGGCCGGGTTGCGGAAGGAATGATTCCGAAATTGTCCAATTCATTCAAGGCAATTGACAAAGGTGTAAGAAGCGTTACAATAAAACATGCTTCGAATATATTGAACGACACGGGAACAATCCTGCATAAATGATTTTTCAATGTTGCTCCGGGAATCGGTCGAACTGCTCAAGGAAATGATATCGGTACCCTCTCTTTCATTCGAGGAAGACGAGGTCTGCTCGCTTGTCTGCAGACACCTGCGCGATAAGGGCATAAATGCAGAAAGGATAGGAAACAACCTCATTGCGCGGAATGAGAAATGGAAGGAAGGGAAAAAGACGCTGATGATGTGCGCACACATGGATACCGTACCTCCGGCCGATGACTATGACTTTGATCCATACCTTCCTGATTATGACATATGCCGTGAAGTCATAGGCAAGAGTCTCGGATACAAACCCGGGAAGGAAGATATTGTATGCGGTCTCGGCAGTAATGATGACGGAGCTTCCGCAGTGTCGATGATCGCTGCTTTCCGTCATTTCAACGGAGAGGACCTTCCATTCAATCTTCTTCTTGTCCTCAATGCCGAAGAAGAGCGTTCCGGTCCGGACGGCATGTCTCTCCTTTGGAAGAAACATGTCGAAGCGGATATGGCAATAGTCGGGGAACCGACCGGAATGAATGCGGCTTCATCGGAACGTGGACTTATAGTCGTCGATGCCACGGCTTCCGGAGTCAGCGGACATGCAGCCAGAAAGGAGGGTGTCAATGCATTGTACAAGGCCGTGGATGACATTTGCCGGCTGAAAAGCTACCGGTTCGACAGGATTTCCCCCCTCATGGGCGAAGTGAACATGAATGTGACCCAGATCAATGCCGGGACAGCGCATAATGTAATTCCCGACAAGTGTTCGTTTGTGATAGACATCAGACCGACGGATGCCTATGAAAACAGTGAGATTATGAACATTCTCGGTTCGATATGCCGGAGCGAGCTTGTGCCGAGAAACATGAAAAACAAGTCTTCCGCATCATATGCGGATTCGCCGCTTCTCAAGGCCGTGCTGAATTGCGGATTCCAGACATTTTCCTCACCGACCACTTCGGACTGGATGCGGATAGACTGCGATGCCGTCAAGATAGGACCAGGAGAGTCATCCCGTTCGCACAGGAAAAACGAGTTTGTGCTGGTTGAGGAAATCAGGAAAGGGATAGAAGGATATATCAGGCTCATCGGCGAACTGGCGGATTACAATAAATATTTTACGGGAAATTAAAATTTTGGATATGAGCAATACACTTTGGAGCAAAGGTACCGCAGCTACGGATATTGTCGAAGATTTCACTGTCGGAGATGACAGGGTGCTGGATGCAAGGCTTGCATCTTATGATGTAAAAGGTTCAAAGGCACACATAAGGATGCTTGAGAGCATAGGGCTGCTGACTAAGGAAGAACTCGGGATTCTCGACAGGGAACTTGACAATATTGAAAAGGAGATTTCCGAAGGGAAATTCGTCCTTGAAGACGATGTCGAGGACATACATTCACAGGTGGAGCTGCTGCTGACCAGAAGAGTCGGGGAAATCGGCAAGAAAATCCATTCCGGACGTTCCCGCAACGACCAGGTTCTGGTAGATATCAAGCTTTTCCTGAAGGCCGAGATTGAAAGGACAAGAATGGAAGTACTTTCTCTTTTCGACACCCTTCAGAATCTGAGCGAAAAATACAAGGACGTGCTCCTTCCGGGATATACCCACGGACAGATTGCAATGCCTTCATCATTCGGCCTGTGGTTCGGAGGATATGCGGAAGCTCTTGCCGATGACATGTACATGCTGCGCGGTGCATACAAGGTTGCCGACCAGAATCCTCTCGGTTCTGCCGCCGGATACGGGAACTCGTTTCCTCTCGACAGGGATATGACAACCGGACTTCTCGGTTTCGGAAGCATGGACTACAACGTGATTGCCGCCCAGCTGAGCCGCGGCAAGACAGAAAGGGCAGTGGCATCCGCAATAGGTTCCATTGCATTGACATTGAACAAGTATGCTTCGGATTGCTGTATGTACATGTGTCCGAACTACGGTTTCATATCGTTCCCGGATGAACTTACAACCGGTTCCAGCATCATGCCCCACAAAAAGAATCCGGATGTCTGGGAAATGATCCGTGGGAAATGCAATATGGTGATGAGCACTGAAAATACCATTTCCATGCTTTGCGGGAACATGCCTCACGGCTATCACAGGGATTTCCAGCTGTTGAAGGATATTCTCTTCCCGGCACTTGAAAAGATTCACGACTGTCTCTTCATGACCGGATACATGCTCGAGAATATCCGTGTCAATGAAAATATTCTTGACTCGAAACTTTATGACTACCTGTTTACGGTCGAAGAGGTGAACAGGAGGACGCTTGAAGGAATGCCGTTCAGGGATGCCTACAAAAGTGTCGGGATGGAAGTCAACAATGGTACGTTCAAGGCAGAAAAGACGGTAAGGCACACCCATGCGGGAAGTATCGGCAATTTATGTAACCGGCGTATCAAAGAAAAGATGTATATTGCGGCCGATTTTAAGTAAAGGTTATAACTATGATCAAAAACATTGCACTCGTTGCTCATGATGCAAGAAAGCAGGAACTGCTTAGCTGGGTAAGGTTCAACGCCAGGTCGCTGAAAGATTGTACCTTGTATTGTACGGGCACTACCGGGAAACTGACCCGACAGGCCCTCAAGGAAATTCTGGGGAAAAATGAAATGCCTGAAGTCAACTGTCTTTTGAGCGGTCCGCTCGGAGGCGACGCGCAGATAAGCGCGATGATAGCCGAGGGAAAAGTCGACATGCTGGTATTTTTCTGCGACAACCTTATAATGCAGGGCCATCAGAACGATGTCATGGGGCTTGTCAGACTTGCATCCCTGTACAATATCCCTTTCGCAACAAACAGAAGTACAGCGGATTTCATTATATCTTCCCCGCTGTTCAGGGATCCGGACTACACGAAGATTATCCCTTCATGCATAGATTCATACAAAAACAGGAAGCTGAAATAAACAGAGGGATTACATATTTGAAAAAAGGGAGGCAAGCTATTCGAGCTTGTCTCCCTTTTCGTTGTACAATTCATTTTGCAGGACGGTAAAATCGGTCACTTCGACCAGTCTTATCTTGCAACCGTACTTTCTCTTCCATTTGCCCAATATCGAGAAAATGCCCCTGGTAAGGTAGGATCCGAGAATCGGACTGACCTTCAGTATGATAGACTTCATTTTCTGTTCAGAAACATAAAAGGCTATTTTTCTCTCTATCGCTTCATCTATGACTACGCTGGAAGTTATCTTTCCTGTTCCGTGACATACCGGACAGACTTCCGTAGTATTAATTTCCGTTGCAGGTCTCACCCTCTGGCGGGTTATCTGCATCAAACCGAATTTGGTAAGCGGAAGCACATTGTGTTTTGCCCTGTCACCCTGCATCAGTTCCTGCATGTATTTGAACAGGGAATTCTTGTGTTCGGCATCTTCCATGTCTATGAAATCCACAATTACGATACCTCCCATATCCCTTAGCCTTAGCTGGCGGGCAATTTCTTCAGCCGCATAACAGTTGATGTCGAATATGTTCTGCTCCTGTTCCTTGCTTTTCGAACGGGTGCCGCTGTTGACGTCGATTACATGAAGGGCTTCGGTATGTTCTATGACCAGATAGGCTCCCTGCCTTATCGGGACCACTTTCCCGAAGGAACTCTTGATCTGTCTTGTAACTTCATAATAATCGAATATCGGCTGGCGTTCCCTGTACAGTCTGACTATCTTTTCCTGGTCAGGGGAAATCAGCGAAATGTATTTCCTGATATCCTCATAAACTGTTTCATCGTTCACATATATATTTGAGAACGAATCATTCAGCAGATCCCTGAGGATGGTTGTCGTCTTGCTGTATTCGGTAAAGAGCAGCTGTACGTTCTTGGACTGCGATATTTTCTTCCATGAAGATTCCCATTTGTCGATGAGGGACATCAGTTCAGCGTCCAGGATGGCTGCATTCTTTCCCTCCGCAGCCGTACGTATTATCGCTCCGTAATTTCTGGGAATTATGTTCTTCACCAGTGCTTCCAGTCTTCTTTTCTCTTCCTTGGAGGAGATTTTCTGGGATACGCTCACCTTTTCTGCAAAAGGGAGCAATACTATGTTGCGTCCTGCCAATGATATCTCTGCTGTCAGTCGTGATCCTTTCGTGGATATAGGTTCCTTCACTATCTGCACGACCATCATCTGTCCGGGCGACAGGACATTCTCTATCCTGCCTTCCTTTTCCAGTACCGGTCCGAGCTTGATATGGGAATACATACCCTTGTTGTCGGTATTCGTATTCGACCGTTTTACAAACTCGTCGAAAGCCTTGAAGTACAGACCCAGATCCAGATAATGAATGAAAGCTTCCTTTTCATCACCGATGTCCACAAAAGCTGCGTTAAGGGCCGGGAGTATTTTCTTCACTTTCCCGAGATACACGTCTCCTACGGAATATGTATGCCCTTGACTCGACTCCTTGTTAAACTCAATCAGCCTGTGATTTTCCATCAGGGCGATTGACACATCCGTTGAATTTACATCAACAATAAGATCTTTTACGGACTCCATCAGGATTAATCATTAGTTTACAAAAAAGGGCCAACCAATCCCTTGGCTGCCCCTTCAATTCAGCAACTGCTAAAATGGCAGACAAGAAGACTACTTTCTCTTCTTGTGCCTGTTCTTGCGCAAACGTTTCTTGCGTTTGTGCGTAGACATCTTATGTCTCTTTCTTTTCTTACCGCTTGGCATAACTCTAAATTATTAATGATTATTTCTTCACAACGTTGACAAAAACCTTTGCAGGCTTGAATGCCGGAATATCATGAGCCGGAATTGTCATAGTTGTTTTCTTTGTGATATTTCTAGCTGCTTTCTCTGCCCTGTGCTTGATGATGAAGCTGCCGAATCCGCGGAGATATACAGGATTGCCCTTTGACAATGAATCCTTAACATTCTCCATGAATGATTCGATAACAGTCTGTACAGTAATTTTTTCCACTCCGGTTGCTTTGGCAACCTCGTTTACGATTTCTGCCTTTGTCATATTCGTATTTACTTTAAATCAATAACTTTTACAATACATTCGCGCAAATGTACGACATATTTTTTTAATATTCAAATCATTATTTTCTTTTGGACGGATACCGCATGATATTTTCCGTCTGTCGGATACCGTGAACCGGCTATATCGGAACATCGGGAAATATTTGGCATGGAGATTGGTCATATATGCCTGCCTGAATAGTTTAGCATGGTTTCTGCCAAAATGACAGATATCCCATGACATAGAAATGACTTATCATATGAACAACATGAAAGAATTTAAAGATATTTTGTCTCCTTCCGGAACGGACGTCAGTATAATACCGGTAATGCAGGGAGAAGGTTTTCTGAAGGTTGATCCGTCGGAACTTCCGGACTACCTGCCGATTCTTGCGCTCAGAAATGCGGTTCTTTTCCCGGGCACGGTATACCCTGTCACAATCGGAAGAGAAAAATCAATAAGACTCATAAAGGATGCGGAGAAAAACAACAGATTCATAGGAGCTGTTCCGCAGAATGACATCACGGTCGAGGATCCGGTCAAGGAAGATTTGTTCCAGTACGGTTCGGTGGCGCGTATCATAAAGACGCTTGAAATGCCGGACGGGACAATCACTGCCATCCTCCAGGGATTCCAGAGATTCGAGATTCTTGCCATAGCAGAATACGAGCCTTATATGATGGGACAGGTCAGATATCTTGAGGATGTCGTTCCGTCTCCGGAAGACAAGGATACGATAGCGATAGCAGACACCCTGAAGGAGAAGGCTGCCAATATAATAAGAATGTCCTCGATGGTTCCCAAAGAGGCTGCCGGTGCACTGAGGTCCATCGACAGTTTCGAATTTCTTGTGAATTTCATAGCATCCACAATAGAACTGGAGGATTTCGAAGAGAAAATCGAACTGTTGAAATACGGGGACCTGAAAGCCAGGGCCATGAAACTGCTCTCGATACTGGACACCCAGCTGGAATTGCTGAAGATAAAGCAGGAAATAAACCAGAAAGTGAAATCGGAAATAGACCAGCAGCAGAGGGAATACTATCTCAACAACCAGCTCAAGACCATCCAGGAGGAGCTCGGAATGGACGATATGGAAGAATTCGACAAGCTGAGGGCAAGGGCCGAGGAAAAGATATGGCCTGCCTCCGTTCAGGAAATCTTCGAAAAGGAGATGTCGAAACTGGAGAGGTACAACCCGAGTTCGCCGGATTACAGCATACAATACAATTACATACAGTTCATGCTGGATTTGCCGTGGGGATATATTTCCGAAGACAATCTTGATCTCAAGCATGCAAAGGAAATTCTCGACAAGGATCATTTCGGACTTGATACCGTGAAGGAAAGAATCATAGAGTATCTGGCCGTGCTCAAGCTGAAAGGGGAAATGAAATCCCCTATCCTCTGTCTCTACGGTCCTCCTGGAGTGGGAAAGACCAGTCTCGGAAAGTCGATAGCACGTGCCCTGGGCAGGAAATATGTCAGGATAGCGCTCGGAGGCGTACATGACGAATCAGAGATAAGAGGACATCGAAAAACCTATGTAGGAGCGCTTCCGGGGCGTATTCTGAACGGCATCAACCGTGCAGGTACATCGAATCCGGTGATTGTTCTGGATGAAATCGACAAGCTGAGCAGCGATTTCAAAGGCGACCCGTCATCCGCTCTTCTCGAGGCACTTGATCCTGAGCAGAACACGACCTTCCATGACAATTATCTGGACATTGACTACGACCTGTCGAACGTATTGTTCATAACTACGGCAAACAGCATATCCAATATCCAGCCTGCATTGAAAGACAGGATGGAGATGATTCCGGTCAGCGGTTATCTTGCGGAAGAAAAACTGTCCATAGCCAAGGATTATCTTCTCCCGAAGCAGATTGAGGAACACGGGCTTACAAAATCCCAGCTGAAGATCGATAAAGCGGCGATGACAGGAATTATCGAGGAATACACGAGGGAATCCGGTGTGAGAGGACTGGAAAAACAGATTGCCAAGATAGCGAGGGTCACTGCCAAGAAGATTGCCCTCGACGAAGAACTGCCGAAGACCATACGCAGGGAAAATCTCAAGGAATACCTCGGACTTCCGACCAATTTCCATGACATGCAGAAAGGGAACGAGGCTCCAGGCGTAGTCACAGGACTTGCATGGACCGAAATGGGAGGAGAGATACTTTTCATAGAAAGTTCCATCAGCAAAGGCAAGGGTATACTCAGCATGACCGGAAATCTCGGTGACGTCATGAAGGAATCCGCAACAATTGCATACCAGTATATCAAGGCTCATCCGGAGTATACGGGGCTTTCATACGAGGAGTTCTCGGAAAGGGACGTACACATACATGTTCCTGAAGGAGCCGTTCCGAAAGACGGTCCTTCGGCCGGAATCACCATGGTAAGTTCCATGCTTTCGGCCTTCAGGCATCAGAAAGTCAAGAGCGGAATCGCGATGACAGGTGAAATGACACTCAGGGGACGTGTGCTTCCCGTAGGAGGAATCAAGGAAAAGATACTGGCAGCCAAGAGATCAGGCATACATACGATCATCATTTCAGAAGAAAACCGCAAAGATGTCGAGGACATAAAGGAAATTTACATAAAAGGTCTTACCTTTGTATATGTCAAGGACATAAAGGAAGTGATCGATTTTATATTCTGATGGAAGTACAGATAGAACAAAGCTGGAAAAACGCACTGCAAGGCGAATTTGACAAACCGTATTTCGCCGGTCTGGTGCGTTTTCTTCATGATGAGAAGAAGGCCGGAAAAACGATCTACCCTCCGGGCAGACTCATATTCCGGGCATTTGACCTGACTCCGGTGGACAAGGTCAAGGTCGTGATACTCGGACAGGACCCGTACCATGGGGCGGGACAGGCTATGGGGTTGTCCTTTTCCGTTCCGGCAAATGTACCTGCGCCTCCTTCGCTGAAAAACATATTCAAGGAAATAGAGGATGATCTGGGAATAAGGATGAGCGGATATCCGAATCTTGAGAAATGGGCGTCCCAGGGAGTGCTGCTGCTGAATGCAGTACTTACGGTAAGGGCATCGGAAGCGGCATCGCACAGCAGGATAGGCTGGACTGAATTTACCGATGCGGTCATCAGCTATCTTTCCCTGCACCGCGACGGCATAGTCTTCCTCCTGTGGGGCAACTATGCACGAAGCAAGAAGGCTCTGATAGATACTTCACGGCATTACGTTCTCGAGGCAGCACATCCCTCGCCACTGGCCAGAGGCGCCTTTTTCGGATGCAGGCATTTTTCCAGAACGAACGAAATTCTTCTGAAAGAAGGGAAGACTCCTGTCGACTGGCAGCTTTAAGTTCTTATATCCGGGCTTATATCCGGGATGAAATTTTTTTATTATGATACGGACAGCATTATTTCCGGGTTCTTTCGACCCTTTCACGGCAGGCCATCTGAACATTCTTAAAAGGGCCCTGACCATGTTTGACGAAATTGTCGTAGCTGTGGGCATTAACATTGACAAGAAAGGGTTTCTGAGTACGGAAAAGAGAATTGAAATAATAGAGCAGGCTACTGCAAGCATTCCGGGAGTGAAGGTTATAAGCTATACGAATCTCACCGTCGACACTTGCCGGGAGCTCGGTATCAGACATATAGTCAGAGGAGTGCGCAACATGATTGATTTTGAGACGGAGCGTTCCATAGCCGATGCCAACAGAAGACTTGCTCCGGAAATAGAGACAATCATAATTCCGACTGCACAGGAATTCGCCCATATTTCCTCCACTGCCGTCAGGGATATACTGAAACACAGGGGAGACACGTCCCAGTTTCTTCCGGAAGGTATTGATTTGTAACCGTAAGGAGAAAGCATGATGAAACACACTGGAATCATATGCGCGTTCATAGTGTTCATGTCGCATCTGGTGCCCGCCTTGGCATCAGAAGGCAATCCTGCATGGCAACGCTCTGCTGCGGAGGATGACAGTCTCGGAAAATTCACCATGCTCGGAGCCAAGCTTGACGAGTATTTCCATGCACTTGAAACCGAACCGTCGGGAATACAGAAAGCCGAAGTCGATTTCATCATAGGTGCTTGCACGGATTCCCTTGTCAGGCAATTCACCGCAATCAAGGCTTACGGTTTTTTCCTGAATTCGCCGGTAATGGGGAATGAAGCGGTGGCTATCCATATATTTGACAACTGGTTCGGGAACGGGAAAGTTGCCATGAAAAACGAAGCAGATTTTCTGAATGCAAGACTTTTTGCCACGGTGAACCGCAGGTCGCAGATCGGATGCAAGGCGCCGGAACTGGCTCTGGAAGATATGGACGGCAACAAATCCGTATTGTTCGCAAATACAAGGGACAGGTATTCCCTGCTTCTTTTCTATGATACTGATTGTCCGAAATGCCGCCTTGAAATCATGAAACTCGACATAATCCTCAAGAACAAGGATTATCCGCTGAACTTCTATGCCGTATATATCGGCACCGACAGAAAGGAGTGGGAAAAATATGTCACGGAATATCTTGCCATCGGCAGCGGGAATACGGCAGTTTTCAATTTCCATGATCCGGACAGGTTATCGGATTTCACGGCTCTGTACGGCATACTGCAGACACCCGGAATATTCATGATTTCGCCGGAGAACAGAATCATAGGCAGGAAGATGGATGCTGAAGCCGTTGAAAAAATGTCCGATGCAATCTTTTCTCCTAAAGAGATGGAATATGGAAGTGAAGAGTCCGTCCGCCTGTTCGATGAAATATTCGGTATTTACGGAGACAGCCTTTCCTGCAGCGACATAACCGGCATTGCAGCACACATAAAGGAAAAGACTCTGGAAGAAGCAGGCGACACGACTTTATACAAGCAGATGACAGGCGACCTTCTTTATTATCTCAGCAACAGGAAAGGACCTGTCTTCAAATGCGGCGGGAACGGTGTTGCAGAAATTGTCCTGTCCGAAGGAGACATATGGAAAAGCAGTGATGACAGCATCAAGGTCCTGTCACTTGCAGGTTTCATGAAAGACATGTATTCCAAAAGTGCCATTGGCACCAGAATAGCAGACATTGAGGTTCCTTCCGGAGAGATTATTACGGCAGAAGGCTGCAGAAAAAAGGATATGAACCTCGCAAAACTGAAAGGGAAAAGAAACCTGATTATATTCCATACGGAAGGATGCGATATCTGCGCAGCCGAGATTGAAGCTGCAGAAAAACTTGCAGCAGGCGACAGAAAAACCAGAATCTATCTTGTAAATATGGACGAGGTCTTGTCAGGATACCCGGAAACGGCCGACAAGCTGTTCATGAATTTCGATCTCACCTCGCTTCCTTTCATAATCGAGACAGACAGGAAAGGTACAGTGACGGGAAAATATCTCAGTCTTTGTTTCTGACCAGTATTCTTACTGCAAGGGCGGCAGCCAGCATCCAGAAAAGGAATGTGCAGATTCTTCCGGTTATGTCGCCGTTGACGACATAGAAGGTCATCATGTCATTCCTGTTTATGCTGCCGTGCAGGACTTCCTGTTTCCACCATCCGCTGCTTTCGACGATGTTTCCTCTCTGGTCTATCATGGCGGATATGCCGGTATTGGCACAACGTGCAATGCTGCGTCTGGTCTCTATGGCCCTCAATGACGCATAACGCAGGTGCTGGCGGTACCCTGGGGTATCTCCCCACCAGGCATCGTTTGTTATGACGGTCATGATTTCAGCCCCTTTGCGTACATATTCCGTATAATATTCCCCATAGACCGATTCATAGCAGACGGCACAGCCCACAGGTATATTCTCTCCTTCCATACTCATGAAATTAAGAACGGAAACCGAATCCTGTCCGACACAACGTCCCATCACTCCCCCGAGCATATCGTCTATCCTGCAGAAAAATGCCGGATACGGGGTTTTTTCCACGCCGACGACCAGTTTGTTCTTATGGCAGATTTCCGTCCGCCCCGTCCAGTCGACAAGCATTGCCGAATTGTGGGATTCGACCCAGAGACCGTCTCTGACGTTGCGTGCCGTATGGGAAGGCGCCTGTCCTGAAGCTATATAGTCATAGGAAGAGGCTCCGAATATCATATTGACACCGGTAAGACTGTCTATGGCAGAAATGAATCTGCGGTATGTCCGGCTTCTTTCATACTGCCCCACTATTATATCCCCAGTGAATGTTTCCGGGGCGATTACAAGCAGGTCTCCGGACAATTCTTTACTTTCTTTGAGATACGGTTCCATCTGAGAAAGCAGGATGGCATTCTGCTGCTGCTGGGACAGCGCCTCGAATTTATGGTACGGGTCTATGTTGGGCTGGACGACGAGTACGTCGAAAGGGTCTTCCGTTTCTTTATATGAATTGTACATATGGAAAGAGATGATGAAAGGCACCGTAACGAGACATATTGGAAAAAGTCCGCAGAACAGTCTGGCTTTCCGGTTGAAAGTTCCCGACCAGCGTCCGTCGGACATTGCCGTCATGATTCCGAATAGCGACAGGTTGGACATCCATATCCAAAGAGAACCTCCAAGGGTTCCGGTATATTCATACCATTGTACCGACCTGATGCTTCCGGCAAAAGAGTTGCCGAGTACAAGCCACGGCCATGAAATTTCCGCGTCGAAGTATGCCCTTTCCCAGGCTATCCACATGGATGCCAGCAGAATATAAGGGAGTACACCGTTGAAATGCCTCTTGCTGAACCTGAAGACACCGAAAATGACTGACATCTGGAAAGCATTTGCCAGAATGGCGAAAATGCCGCCTCCGACCGTCGCGTTGCATACCCAGAATGTAGTGAACAGATTCCACAGAACAAAGGCCGAATAATGATATATCCAGACATGCCTTTCTCCATTCAGGGTGGCTATCCTGTCCATGCAGAGCAGCGGAATCCATGCAAAGAGAGAGATGAAACCGCAATGCGGTACCAGATAAGGGATGGAAAGAAGCACGGAAGAAAGGACTGTCAGTCCCCAATATGTCAGTCTGTTTTTATGTGTCATATCAATAAATTGGTTTTCCGGGGTCCGCAAAGATACAAATAAAGATAGTTTAATTTTTGCCAATACAGATTTTATAAGATATTTTTGCAGGAAATTTGTTTTGAAACCTTATGTCCGTAATAGTTGAAATACCCAAAGGTTTCCTGATAGGGATATGCGCTTCAGCCCCTATCGGTCCGATAGCCATTCTTGTCATACAGAAATCTCTCAGCAAAGGACATAAGGCCGGATTTGTAACGGGACTGGGAGCCTGTCTCGTGGATACGGTATTCGCCATAATAGCGATTTTCGCTCTAGCTCTTGCACAGGAAATCATATCCGCCCATCAGGAACTTATAATGCTGATAGGCGGCATTGTTGTGGCTGCCCTCGGCGTATCAATGAGTACTTCGGATCCGTTCAGGAAAATGAAGGCGGACAATTCTTCCTCCATTTCCGTCAAGGATTTTCTCCAGGCCGTAGCCATGGGATTTTCAAATCCGGGAGCCATATTCGTGATTTTCGCTCTTTTCGCATTTTTCGGTATAGGAGGAGATACTCCGCACAACTGGAGGGTTGCCCCAATAATCCTTTCGGTAAGCGCAGGCGCCGCGTCATACTGGTTCGGCGTCACAGCCCTCCTAAGTCATTTCAGAAAAAAATTCCGTATCCAGACTATAGTCCTCATCAACCGCATTACCGGTGCCGTAATCATAATAATAGGTCTTGCCTTGATTGGTGAGGGAATATTCAGAGCGGTATTCCAAGGTGAAACATTAATTTAGAAAACATCATATCTGTCATGAGCATAAAAGGTTTTTTCTCGAACTGGATAGTAAGAAACATTCTGCTGGCAATCGCAATCGTGCTGGTACTTGCGTTTTCGGCACATCTGCTGCTGAAAGTATTTACAAAACATAATCAGGAGATTCCAGTCCCCGATTTCATCAACATGTCGGTGGATGAGGCTTCCAGAGCGGCGCAAAAGGCAGGAATGACCATAGATGTAGTGGATTCCGTATATGTACGCAGAATGGCGAAAGGAGCGATATACAGTCAGAATCCTCCGGCAGGAAACATGGTAAAGGAAGGCAGGAGGATTTCCCTTACAATCAATGCAGTCAACTCCAAGAAGGTGACAATGCCCAATCTCGTGGGATATTCTCTCCGCCAGGCCAAGGCCGAGCTGCAGTCCAGAGGTCTGCAGATAGGAAGACTGATTTATACTCCCGACATCGCTACAAACAACGTGATTGCCCAGCTTTACAGGAACAGGGATATTGTTCCCGGGAAAAAAATAGAAAGCGAGTCGCCGATAGACCTCGTACTCGGTTTGAACGAACAGGATAATGTGACATACATACCTTTGCTTACCGGTATGAAATTCAATGCGGCCAAAGATGCCATACACAACAGTTCCCTTAACGTCAGGAAGATTGTTTTCGACAGAAGCGTAAAGGATTACACGGACTCGCTGAACGCAGTAGTTTACAGGCAGGAGCCGGACACGACGAATGTACCTGCAATAATGGGTACGGAAGTTTCCATTTATCTGACGGCAGACAAGAACAGAGTTCCCAAAAACGATTCGAAAAAGTAAACTATGGCTGGCTATATCAACGACTGGGACAAGGAATTGTTCGAAGACGACATCCCTGAAGGCGAAAGGTTTGACGAGGCTGAAGAATCGGATGACAGGACAATGTTCGAGCATTTCCGTTTTGAAATAGACAAGGGGCAAAGTCCCATGAGAGTGGACAAATATCTGTCCACACATATGGACAATACATCGAGGCACAGGATACAGCTTGCAATAAAACAGGAATATGTAAGGGTGAACGACAGGACGGCAAAAGCCAACTGCATCGTACGTCCTGGCGATGTGGTCACATTCGTGATGCCCTATCAGAGAAGAGGTCTGGAAATCCTGCCGGAAAACATTCCGTTGGACATTGTGTATGAGGATGATGCACTTATGGTAATCAACAAGCCTGCAGGAATGGTCGTGCATCCCGGACACGGACATTTCTCCGGTACTCTGGTGAATGCCCTCGCATTCCATCTGGGTATATCACAGGGGCCCGATGCCGAAGATGAAAGAATGGGAGTGCTCGTACACAGGATAGACAAGGACACATCCGGACTTCTCGTGGTGGCAAAAACAGACGAAGCCCAGCTGAATCTGGCTAAACAGTTTTTCGTACATTCGATAGACAGGATATACATTGCCATAGTATGGGGCAATATCAAGGAAGATGAGGGTACGATTACAGGCAATATAGGACGCGATCCTTCGGACAGAATGCGTTTCAAGGTATTTCCGGACGGAGAACAGGGTAAGCATGCCGTCACGCATTTCAGGGTGCTCGAACGTTTCGGATATGTGACTGTCGTCGAATGCAGGCTGGAAACAGGAAGAACCCATCAGATCAGGGTCCATTTCAACTATATCGGCCATCCGCTTTTCAATGATGAGAGATATGACGGTGCCGAAATTAAAAAAGGTACAATCTACGCGAAATACAGACAGTTCATAGAGAACTGTTTCAAGATTCTTCCGCGGCAGGCCCTTCATGCCAAGACACTGGGTTTCCTGCATCCGGATAGCGGAGAACATCTTCTGTTCGATTCCCCGCTGCCGGATGACATGAGAGAGCTGATTGAGAAATGGAGGAAATATTCCTCCGGAATGCCTACCGTCTAGGTGGCGGACCTCCGTGTCCACCTCTCGGACCGCCTCCCATATTCTGGAAGTTTCCGAAACGGTATGTAAGAGACAGGATTATATATCTTCCGAGAGTGTTGTTCCTGACTTCCTGATGATAGTTGGAATCATCGGTGACGGAAAGATTCTTCGCCTGGTTCAAAATATCATATGCCTTGAGGGCAAGCGTGAATTTCTTCTTGAACAACAGTTTGTTTATTTCCGCATTGCAGATGAACTCGTCTTCCTGTGGTGTCGTGTAACCGCGGTACCAGTTGTAGTTAAGTTCCGATATGAGGTTTATCCCTCCAGGTATCGTCCAGTTTACTGATGCGTCCAACTGATTGTTCCATGTCGCATTCTGGTTGCCTGTATTTACGGTGTACCATGATTTTGCAATCCTCGTCCTTCCTCCAAGATTTACTTCTATGAAATCCGTCCTGTAGGTAAAACGCAGCCTTTGCGTGAAATTGATGGTCTGCGTCAGGTTTTTGGTAAACAGGTCCAGTTCGTCGTTTTTCTGAAAATCCTCATGGAAAAGATCGTAGTCAAACTCCGCAGCCTCGGCATTATAATACTTGTCGGTAACGAGGTTGTTTGTGCCGATGAATGTCGATGACTCGCTGTATCTTATGTTGGACATGGAGAATATCGAGAAGTTGGATTTCCCGAACGGTGTGTTGACCATCAGCCGTCCGTCAACTGAACCGGATCCGGGACCGTTTACAGGAATGGAATACTGAGCTCCGTTTGTATCATACCATCTTGCATATATTATCCTGTCCTGAACAAGGCTTCCGTTTATGTTGGCATGGATTGAAGTGAACGTCTTCTTGTTGGTATAACCGAATCGGGTTCTTATACTATGGCTGAAATAAGGGAGCAGATAAGGATTACCCAGCGAAACGTTCAAAGGGTCGGAGTTGTCCGGAACAGGCATAAGCTGTGATGTTGAAGGCTGAGACGAACGTCCGAAGTAGAACATCCTCACCATGGTATTGTCATTGATGTCATAACTCAGCATCGCCTGAGGAGACCAGTTGATTACCTTGCTGTCGTATACCTCATCGTTAGTGACATTATGTGTGTTCGTAGGATTCATTGTAGCACCTATCTGGGCCTGAATCTTCTCTTTCTGGTACATTAGGTTAACACCCGCCCTCTGATTTACATACCTGTTCAGAATGTCGTTCGAATAAGTCAGGTCTTTCACCTCCCCTTCTGCATTGTACTGAAGATGAGAATGCCCGAGATCATCCTGATATGTGGTATTTGAAGCGCTGTTGAATGCGTCCTTTACGGATTTGCTGCGGTTCCAGCTGTATTCGTAATTTCCTTCAAGATACAGGTCTTGTCCCAAAGGTTCGGTATAAACGATTCTTCCGCTCAAGGATGAGGATGAAGAATTCTGGGCTATTCTCTGGTTCACGATTTCATTGTCTATTCCGCCGTCCACATAATTTGATGTGAGTGACTGGTTGAATCCGTCCAGAACATTGTTGCTGAAACTGTACCTTATGTTGGCGGATATAGTCCTTCCCGGTTTTCCAAGACGCTGGCGGAAAAGCAGGAATCCGCTGGTTGACCAGTTGTTGTTGAAACCGGTATTGTCATTGAAACCTACGTTGCTTGTATCCCGCTGCGTTTCATCCCCGCTCAGTGTGGTGAAATCGGAATATTCCGTATAGCGGCCGCCGCCGAAATTCACCCTCGGTTCAAACAGTATGGAAGTATTTTCGGAAAAATCATGTTCCAGCCTTATTCCGAACCTGTGTCCTTCCGATTTCGTAATGCTGTATCCTTCATTGTCATAAAACAGCATGCTTCCGTCTTCCTTATATGTAGTCTTGCTGCTTTCTTCCTCTACATTCCTGTTGGAGCCGTTGTACAGGTAGTTGCCGGACAGTTCCATATCCCCGTCAAAAAGATTGAAAGCCCCGTTCGCACCTCCCATCCAGGATGTCGTGATTCCGTTTCCGCCGCCCCAGCCGCCAGTGCCGCCTCCCATTCCGCGGCCGCCGCGCATGGTCTGCATCATGCTTCCGGCCAGGTCATTGAATCCTCTGTTGTTCGTATTGTTGCCGTTAAGTATGACGCTTATCTGGCTGTCTTCGGTAAAGCGGCCGATCATTCCTGCGCCCTGATATCTCCAGCCGTTTTCCAAAGCAGTATTTTCCGAAGTGTAATATCCTTTGTCCGGAACGTCATGTCCGCCGCCCGCCATCACGTTTCCAAACCATCCGTTCAACATTCCGGGTCTTATTGACAGGTCTATTACTGTTTCCTCTTCCCCGTCATCGATACCGGTGAACTCAGCCTGATCGGATTTTTTCTCCACGACCTTGACCTTGTTGATTATCTTGGCCGGAATGTTTTTGGTCGCAAGCTGGGGGTCATCAAGAAAGAAGGTCTTTCCGTCGATGGTAATCTTGTTGATGGTCTCGCCGTTTGCCGTGATAGTACCGTCGGTCGAAACTTCAATTCCGGGAAGCTTCTTCAAAAGATTTTCGAGCATGTCATTGTCCGAAGTCTTGAAAGAAGAAGCATTGTATTCTATCGTATCCTTCTTGACAACAATCGGATTGCCTACGGCAGACACGTTCGCTGCTTCAAGCACTTCCACGTCCTGGTCAATCTTAAGCAGTCCCATGTCCGTATTTTTGGTCACTTCAAGCGTGGAGGTGTGTGTCTTGTACCCCATCAGTTCGACTTTCAACAGATATGAACCTTTGCTAACATCCTTGAATTCGGCAGTTCCTTCGGAATTGCTCAGAACATATTTATACACTTTCTGGGTTTTGGGATCCGACAGGGATACCGTTGCAAAACCTACAGGTTCCTCTGTCTTTGCATCCTTAAGATTCATCTTCACGGTGTAACGTGCCTGGGCAAATGCAGGGACGAAACTGAATGACAATATTGCCGCCAACAGAATATTCAGAAAAACACCACTAACTCGATTCATTTTTTCCGTTATCTATATTTATCAAGTTCTACATTGAATTCAAAACATCACTTTAGACAAACTCTTCCGGCAAAAGTTTAAACATATTTCCGTTTTTTTTGAAAAAAAATTCCGGACCTATCTTTTTATCCTGCCGGGATTTTCTTCAAGGAACTTTTTCCAGCTGGAAGACAGATTTCCAGTGTCGGGAATCGGAGATATCGACTGATAATAATGGCACATTGCAAGGGCAAGGGCATCAGTGGCATCCAGATATTTTTCATGGATATCAACTCCCAGTATTTTTCTGATCATATTGCAGACCTGCTCCTTTGACGCCGCTCCATTGCCCGTTATCGCTATCTTTGCCTTTCTGGGAGCATATTCGAATGCAGCCATGCCTCTTATGGCAGCCAATGCTATTGCAACTCCCTGGGCTCTTCCCAGTTTCAGTATGACCTGCACATTCTTGCCGTAGAAAGGGGACTCTACGGCAAGTTCATCCGGATTGAATCTGTCGTACAAACGGCTTATCTCCGAATGGATTACGGCAAGTTTCCTGAAATGTTCCTTTTCTTTCCTTATGTCCACGACTCCCATGTCGACAAACACAGGCTTGCCTCCGACGATACGGATGACCCCGTAACCAAGTATATTGGTTCCGGGGTCTATTCCGATGATTGTCTTATCGCTGCACATTTGCATTCTCTCAGTCTATATAGTCAAAACCCGTATACGGTCTGAGAGCTTCCGGTATCTCTATCTTTCCGTCTTTCTGATTGTTCTCCAGCAAAGCGGCAACGACTCTCGGCAATGCAAGCGAGCTTCCGTTCAGAGTATGTGCCAGCTGTATCTTGCCGTTTTCATCCTTGTACCTGAGTTTGAGACGGTTTGCCTGATAAGATTCGAAATTGGATACGGACGATATCTCAAGCCAGCGCCCCTGAGCTGCCGAGTAAACCTCGAAATCATATGTGATGGCCGAAGTGAAACTCATGTCGCCGCCGCACAGACGGAGAATCCTGTATGGCAGGCCGAGTTTGTTCACTAAAGATTCCACATGTGCAATCATTTCATCCAATGCGGCATATGAATTTTCCGGTTTTTCCAGCCTGACGATTTCCACCTTGTCGAACTGGTGGAGGCGGTTAAGTCCGCGTACGTCTTTACCGTAAGAACCGGCCTCCCTTCTGAAACAAGGGGTATATGCGGTCATCTTCACTGGAAAATCATTGTTCCCGAGAATGACATCCCTGTATATGTTAGTGACCGGAACCTCTGCAGTAGGAACAAGATAATAATTGTCCAAAGTGGCATGGTACATCTGGCCTTCCTTGTCCGGCAACTGTCCCGTACCGAAACCGGAAGCCTCATTGACCATGACAGGAGGTTCTACTTCCAGATATCCTGCAGCCGTATTATTGTCAAGGAAGAAATTTATCAACGCCCTCTGCAATCTGGCTCCTTTCCCTTTATAGACAGGGAAACCCGCTCCGGTAAGCTTCACACCGAGGTCGAAGTCGATGATGTCGTATTTTTTTGCAAGTTCCCAGTGAGGAAGGGCGTCGGGACCCAATTCCGGTATCGTGTTTCCCATCTTGACAACAACATTGTCCTCAGCACCTTTGCCTTCCGGAACCTGGTCACACGGAATATTCGGCAACAGGACCAGAAGCGAGTTGAGTTCCGTATTGTTTTCCTCGGAAAGTCTCTCCAATTCCGATGATTTCGACTTGAGTTCCGCAACTTCCGCCTTCACGGACTCTGCCTCATCCTTTTTACCGGACTTCATCAGCCCGCCGATGAGAGCTGCCTTCCGTTTCTGTTCCGCAAGACATGAATCGAGCTCGGTCTGCAGTTTTCTTCTGCTCCGGTCAAGCTCATTTATTTTTCCGACTATCTCCGCGGCATCGAAATTCTTGACCGCCAATTTTTTGATAACAAACTCCGGGTTCTCTCGAAGCAACTTGAGTGTCAACATAACTTCTATATATTAATTTTCAACATAAACCAAAGAAAAAGAGGACTGAAACCCGCCCAGGAGTCACAGTCCATCTTATCTTGCATACAAATCCCGGGTACTAGTTCTCGAAAGGAAGTACCGACACGTATGATTTGTTTTCAGCTTTCTTGCAGAAACTTACTTTTCCGTCAATCAACGCATAAAGAGTATGATCCCTTCCCATTCCGACATTGAGTCCCGGATAGTGTACGGTACCCCTCTGACGGACAAGGATGTTTCCGGCCTTGACTGCCTGATCACCGAATTTCTTGATGCCTAACCGTTTGCTGTGTGATTCACGACCGTTCTTTGAACTACCGACGCCTTTTTTATGTGCCATAATCTAAATCCTCCTGAAACTTTAATTAAGCAATTTCGTTAATCTGAATTTTTGACAAATACTGACGGTGACCGTTCAGTTTCTGATACCCTTTGCGGCGTTTTTTCTTGAAAACAAGAACTTTCTTGCCTTTGCAGGAATCATCCAAAACCGTTGCCTTTACAACCGCACCTTCCACATAAGGGGAACCGAGCTTGACTGCTCCGTCCTCGTCTATGAGCAATACCTTGTTGAATTCAACGGCAGCACCTTTCTCAGCCGCAAGACGGTTGACAAAGATTTCCATACCAGCTTCCACCTTGAACTGCTGGCCGGCAATATCTACAATTGCGTACATATAATAAAAAAACTTTAAAAGTTTTGACTGTAAGCGGTTGCATGTGCAACACTTGACAGAGCTCATCAGTCCTTAAGCAAATCGAGCGGCAAAGGTAATATTTTTTCTGCAAACGGCAAAATTTTCCTCTTCATATTTATCTGACGGTCAGAACATACTTTCCCGGGACAGGATAAAATAAGAAACGGGACTATGTGAAAAAACAAGAATGTTTTATATTTTTGTATGGTCAAAATTCAAACAGGATGGATACACCTTTCATTTATGACAGATATGTGACAGGCAAGAATTTCATCGGCAGAAGACCGGAATGCCTGTCCCTTGAAAATCTTTTGTCGGCCGGGGAACATGTCGCGATATACGATCCGGCAAAATCCGGCAAGCGTTCGCTCATTCACCAGACTTTGTTCAACATGAAGATGGGCGGAAAGACATTCGTCAGCGCCGACCTGAATCTGTTCAACACAAGAACGGCGGAAGGTTTCCTTACCAGATTCGGATCCGCGGCAATCAGGTCTGCCTGTTCCACTCCGGATGAGTACAGGACGACTATAGAGACATTTCTCGGAAACACACATTTCGTTTTCGACCAGAAAAGGTTTTCTCAGTTCGATGAAGTTGTTTCATTGAACTGGAGTCCTGACAAGAACGACATCAGGGCAATGTTTCTTCTGCCCTCAAAAATCGCGGAATCCAGAGAATGCAGTTTCATCATGATTCTGGAGGAATTCCAGAATATCCTGAAATATGACGGAGGGGAAGATATCCTCAAATGTATGGAAGATATTTTCAGGGAAGGAACAGGCCGTTGCTCATACATTTTGACCGGTTCCATGGTGAATGCCATGAAATACATATTCGAAGACAAGAAATTCTTTTACAGGATGGTCGAACATCTTCCGCTGCGCCCGGTCGAGGACAAGGATATCATAGAATATGTGGTAAAGGGATTCCTTTCAAGCGGGAAAGTGATAGAAAGGGACCTTCTTCTCGGGACATGCAAGCTTTTCAGGAACAACCTCTGGTACATCAATCATTTCATATCGATATGCGACTCCATGTCGAAGGGATATATCAACGAGGGCATTCTCATGGAGGCTCTCAGAAGCATATTGTCCATTCACGAGCCCAGATTCTGCACGATTATGAACAATCTTACGGATTTCCAGATCAGTTTCCTTAAAGCGGTCCTGGACGGTGTCGTCAAATTCAGTTCCACGGAAATAATCGACAAGTACGGGTTGAACTCCTCCGCCAATGTCAAAAGAGTCAAGGATGCGCTCATGAAAAAGGAAATCATAACATTCAACGAAAGGGAAGAACCGGTAATCATGGATCCCCTGTTCAACTATTGGGTGGAGAAATATTATTTTGAAAGAGGATAGAAATGAAACGCAGAATAGCCATTCTTACAGGAGCCGGAGTCAGCGCTGAAAGCGGGATAAGCACTTTCAGGGACAGCAACGGGCTTTGGGAAAACTACAAAGTCGAGGATGTCGCGTCCATAGAAGGATGGTATAGAAATCCGGAACTTGTGCTTGATTTTTACAATCACCGCCGCAGCGAATTGGCCGGAGTCAGGCCCAACGGAGCCCACATTACGATTGCCGGACTTGAGAAGAATTATGACGTGACAGTCATAACACAGAATGTGGACAATCTTCATGAAAGGGCTGGAAGCGGAAGGATAATCCATCTGCACGGAGAACTGACCAAGGTCCGTCCGGAAAACTGCTGCAACGAGAACGACGGTTTTTCGGAAAATTCGGTATTCGATATCGGTTACGGCCCGGTTCATTTGGGCGATCTTGCCCCGAACGGACATCAGCTGCGTCCGCATATCGTATGGTTCGGAGAAGCGGTCCCGAAAATCGGGCTGGCGATAGATGCCGTGGAACGCGCTGACATGATGCTGATTGTCGGTACTTCGTTGCAGGTATATCCGGCAGCAGGCCTGTACAGATATGCAGGGAAGGATACAAAAATATATATAATAGACCCGAAGGATGTCCCCGTACATGATCCGAGGATTACGCACATAAGGGATGTTGCTACAAGAGGAATGGAAAAATTCATGGAGATACTGGACGGTTCCCGGATATGAAAAACTGAAGGCTGTAAAAATTTTTGATATTCAAAATATTTTTCTACCTTTGCCCACTCAAATAAAAGGAGGTGATTAAGCGATGATTATAGTTCCAGTAAAGGAGGGCGAAAATATTGAGAAAGCTCTGAAGAAGTTCAAGAGGAAATTCGAGAAGACCGGTGCTATCCGCGAGCTTCGCGCAAGGAAAGCTTTCGTAAAGCCATCCGTTAAAAGAAGAGATGAGATAAAGAAGGCTATCTATGTTCAGCACATGCAGTTGATGGACGAGCAGTAATTTCCCGTCCGTTTTCTGGTAGGATGCTGTCAGAGAATAGCTCCTGATATATAAAGTTGGCCTGTTGTATCCAGAGCCAACTTTATTTGTTTAACGGTCAGTTGATACGGCAATAAAACAATAACCAAATTTAAACAAACATGTACAAAATCTTTAACGGCTTCCATCTCGTGGAAGCATACCAGGAATTCAAGAAAGCAAGGAGACTTTCGAAAGACAAGACCATAATACGGGTCATTAAATTGATCGTTGCCTTTGCCGTGCTTATAGCCTTGTGGTGTCTGCCGGCGGAAACATACGGCATCGAAGGTTTCAGCATAATAGAGAAAAGGGTTGTGGCCATTTTCCTTTTTGCCACCATGATGTGGATACTGGAGGCTGTGCCGGCATGGACGACTTCCATGCTCATCGTCGGTCTGCTTTTGTTCACTACATCAAACAGCAGTCTGTGGTTCTTCAGGAACGTTCCTGACACCGCAATATACGGCACACCTGTAAAATACACGTCAATACTCCACTCGTTCGCAGATCCGATAATCATGCTGTTCATAGGAGGATTCGTGCTTGCAATAGCAGCCACCAAAAGCGGTCTGGACAATATGCTGGCAAGGGTGATGCTCAAACCTTTCGGGACAAAATCAAAATATGTCCTGCTCGGTTTCATACTTGTAACGGCTGGCTTTTCAATGTTTCTCAGCAATACAGCCACGGCAGCCATGATGCTGACCTTCCTAACACCTGTACTTAAGGCGCTTCCTGCGGACGGGAAAGGAAAAATAGCATTGGCACTGTCAATACCGATTGCAGCCAATGTCGGCGGAATGGCAACTCCGATCGGAACTCCTCCGAATGCAATCGTACTGAAATATCTGAATGACCCGGAAGGCCTGAACCTGAACATTGGTTTCGGAGAATGGATGAGTTTCATGCTTCCGTTCACGATTGTCATACTTATATTCGCATGGGTGATATTGCTGAAAATGTTCCCGTTCAAACAGAAGACAATTATCCTGAACATCGAGGGTGAAGCAAAAAAAGACTGGAGATCCATTGTAGTCTATATTACTTTTGCCGTCACCGTCCTTTTGTGGATTACCGACAAATATACAGGAGTGAATTCCAATGTAGTTGCAATGCTTCCTTTGGCAATATTCCCAATTACGGGAGTCATTACCAAAAGGGATCTTGAAGAAATCAGCTGGAGCGTTCTGTGGATGGTAGCCGGAGGTTTTGCACTCGGTGTAGCATTGCAGGAAACCGGACTTGCAGCCAATATGATTGAAGCCATACCGTTCAACACATGGCAGCCTGTCATAATGATCATCGGTTCGGGACTTATCTGCTATATCATGGCCAACTTCATATCCCATACGGCTACCGCTGCGCTTCTCGTTCCTATTCTCGCGATTGTCGGCATAAGCATGAGGGACATACTGATGCCGCTTGGAGGTGTACCTACGTTGCTCATCGGAGTAGCCATCGGTTCGTCTCTTGCAATGATACTTCCTATCAGTACACCGCCTAATGCTCTGGCACATGCTACCGGAATGATTGAGCAGAAAGATATGGTGAAGACCGGTATAATCATGGGAGTTGTCGGACTTGTACTCGGATATCTCATGCTCATATTCCTCGGCAAGAGCGGAATCATCTGATTTAAGGCTCGCAGGAAATCGTTACTGCAAATCATATCGGGACCCGGATTCCATGAAAGGTTTCCGGGTCTTTTCTGTCTGGACAGCTGCGGCTATCCACAACCATAGCCCCCTCCGGAATCACCTGGGAAAGTGTGAGTTTCGGTATGCTTTTCCCCTAGGACATTACGGAACAGTTCATAATGATTCTGCACTTCAACCCACGCCTTTTTTGTAGCGTCTTACTGCATTGTCATTCTGTTTCTTCTTAAGCATAGCCTTTTTTTTGCAAAGCTAGAGACAGTGCTGCCGCGACGCAATACGTCATCCCGGAGACGCTTACAATACGTCATCGCAGATGAACACGTGGGTTTGATTTGCGAAAAAAACCGGGTGTCCGGCCAGGTGCCGCCGGGGATTGCAGGTGATTCGCCATCCGCTGCACCGCTTTGATTCAATAACTTACGGGAACGGAAAAGGGGACAGTCTCATCTGAAACTATCCCCTTGTGCGGGCGAAGGGACTCGAACCCCCACGCCTTGCGGCACCAGATCCTAAGTCTGGATTGTCTACCAATTTCAACACGCCCGCATGAACGTCTTGCAAATATAGGTATAATTTTCGATTTTTAAAAAAATATCGGGAATATAGTGGATGCCCCTTAATCTTTTTTGAAGACGGCACAACACCAGTTGTCTATTGTATCCTTTCCAAGAAAAACAAGCCCGACACTGGTAGCCACACCGTCAATCATCGGCAGGTCTTCTTCATAAAATCCGCTTACCATCAGCAAGCCTCCCTTATGGATGGATCTGGAATATGTAGGAATATCCTGCAAAAGAATATTCCTGTTTATATTGGCCAGCAAAATGTCATACTTTCCCATTTGAAGCAGAGATGCATCGCCGCAGTATGTTTCCACATGTTTAGAAACCCTGTTCTTTATTGCATTTTCATAGGCAGAACGGGCGGCCACAGCATCGATGTCTATCCCATAAACATGCGCCGCTCCCATTTTGGCGGCAAGAATGGCAAGGACTGCCGTACCGCACCCCATATCCATAACGACCTTTCCCCGTACAGCTGGCTCATGGTTCAGCAAGGCTCTGCACATCATGTACGTAGTCTGATGATGTCCGGTTCCGAAGGCCATTTTCGGATCTATGGTAATATTGAACCGCGTCTTCTTCAGATTCTTGTGGAATGAAGCCTTGATCGTACATTTCCCGTCGACGACTATGGGAGTGAATTCACTCTCCCATTTCCGGTTCCAGTTGGTCGGAGGAATCAATGTTGCCTTGAAATCTGCACTGAACGGATAGTCCATGCCGTCCAGAACAAGTTTTAGCATCCTCGCATCATACTGTTCCTTTGGTATATAACACTTGAGAAACGGCTCCCCGGAAACAAACGACTCGAAAGGGAGGTCTTCAAGTTCTGCTATCATGATATCCGCATTTTCTTCAGAAAAAGGCTGCAGAAGTATCGATACTTCAATATATTCCTGACTGTTCATATATCATAAATTTATATCCGGAATTTCCGTTGAAAGTGAGTCAAGCTGAATATCTTCCGCACTGACATAATTGATTGATTTCTTGTGCTCTTCAAGAATTTTCGTCACGTCATTTTCCTTTACCGCCTGTTCTGCGCCGGTACCGAACACATTCGTTATCGCATTGCGCAAATCGAGACGGGCATTTTCGAGAACCTCGCTGAATACCGGGACATTTCTGTTCTTGTACTTGGCTTTACCTATCTTGAACTTGAACTTATCAGGCGTTCCATACAAATCAATCCCGACTCTGAAAATCAGAGGAGATTCAAGTATGGACACATGATACTTGAAAGACATGTCGAGGTTCTGGACTCCGCTCACGGCCAGGCAATACCTGTCTATATCCAGAATGAACGGAAAGATTTCAAGCTTGTTGTCCGCCAGGACACCTTCCACAGACATTCTGTCGATTCTACCCTGATGTGTATCCTTGAATTTCAGTTTTTTTGCAACCTGTCTGAAGGCTTCATTCTCGTCTACTGTCAGGTCAGTTCCGTTTATCTTCAATATGCCTTCTGCTGTCGGCATGAGTATATTCATGCATGTGTCAAGACTTGCCGTCGCCGCAAGCTCAACATTCAGATTTCCTTTGAAAGACTTGAGCATAGGCAATATGCTGTCAACAGCCGGAATAAGATCGATAAGCTTCTCAGCAGTCACATCCTTGAAATTCAGGTCAAACCCGGTCTTTATATTCGTTTTCGTCAAGGTAGAGTAAAATCCGTCAAGCGATATCGTACCTATATCGGAAACAGCTTCCGTATTGAGCATCTGCACGCAGCGTTCCTTCATCAGGATTTCGGATTTCATCTCGTTGATTGAGAGTCTCGAGTATGTCACATTCTTTCCGTCAAGAGATATTTTCGCATTTATGTTGGACGGAATCACCAACAGCGATGATTCCTGCGGGACAACATTTGCAAGCGTATCCGTGACCACCATGTTTTCATACTCGTCATCACTCATGTCCATCATTTCCGCCGAAAAGTTTTCAGCAACATACCGGCTGCCTGCCGTATATGCTCCCATGAGTTCATTGAGGTTCAGCCTGCTTGAAGATAAATTCAGTTCCACATCAAGTATCCCGTTTCTCAGGAGAGCTCTCCTGATTCCAGTAATTTTTCCGGTAGCGGAAATCCTTGAGGTGCCGGTTCTGAGAGAAAAGCCGTCCAGAGCAATCTCATTGTTAGTCATCGAGCCCCTGAAATCATTAAGGGAAGTCCTCAACGGGAAATACGGGGTTGCAAGGAATGCTCCTTCCGAAGCAAAGGCAAGGGATGCATCCCATTCCCTGAAATATTTCTTCACGGTCGAACTAACACTGAAATCTATATCCTTCTTCCTGAAATCATCCTCCGACAGCCACTCGGGCACTGGCCTTTGCCTGGCATTTTTCATCAGATGACCGTACAGCGAATCACGCGGAATATCCGGATAACGTCTCTGCAGCGAATCCATGAAATTCTTCACCATGGACTTCCTTTTTATGGAATTCATTGCTGCCACAGCATCGATTTTCAACCCTTTAGTTCCAATTCTGCTGACCGGTCCCCTTGCATATATCAACCCGCTGGAGCTTTTGAGAGTAAGTACGGGAACCTGCGGATTATCTTTCTGCGGAGATATCTTGAAAATGTTTTCAGTTGATACGAAATCTATCATGCTGGAATCCTTGTCCACCATGACAAGCCTTCCGGCATCGAACTTTCCGCCGAAAGGCAGAAAAAGCGACGTATCTTCAGGATTCAGTATTTCGGCGGAATTCTGTGCCTTGAGTGAAATAGCATTGCCGTACAATGTTATTGCATCCTTGTAACTTACATACAGGCTGTCGTTCTCTACAACCCCTGCCAGCATGCGTTCCCCTTCCTGTACACTCTTGTCATAAGTATTTCCAACCGAAGCCAAAGTGACGTCAAGACTGTCTATATATACCGAAAGGGAATCTTTGGGCGACTCGAATTCAAGCCTGTCGCAATTTACAAAACCTGTAAGGTCTGCCTGTGCAAACCTCAACGGACTTAGCTGCGATTTCCTGATATTCCCCTTCATTCGCGATGTCAACTTTCCGGTTGCAACAATGCCGCTGTCCCCCTGTATGAAGTTGGCAAGGGTATCCAGTTCCGCATCAAGCCTTCCGTCGAATGAGAACAGAGGATCATCATCAAGAAGTCCTCCGGCCTTTCCGGAAAGGAACATGTCGAATCCCTTACCGTTTATGCTGAACTTGTCCAGCACCATATCAATATCGGATCCGCTGCCGGTAAGTGATGCCGACAGTTCAAGTCCGGCACCGTTATCCAGTGTTCTGTAAGTTATGGAACTTCTTGGAACATCCAATCTTACATCGAATTCCGGAAGCGAGAAGGCCGAAGGCACGTACCAGCCGCGGACCTTCGCCAGAAAATCAATTTCGGCATCAGTCCTTATATTCTGCAGGTCTTTCCAGAATAATTTTCCGACATTGTCGATTGCATCCTGGACATTGCAGTCCTTGGCAACCAGATTGATATCGGTATAAAGACTGTCCGTTTTGAACTTCACCTTGCCGTCAGCTGTGAAGATGAATGAAGACAGATTGACGGACATGTCATATAGGTCTACGGAAAATACTGAATCTTCAGGAAAAGCCATGCTGCCTTTTACCGACAAAGGAAGGGAAACCCTCCCGAACTCGTTGAAACCTGCCGCGACTTTTGCTGCAGCGTCTACGGTAATCTTGCCGCCGCGGTCCTTTATCCTGAAATGTTCCATACCGAACGATACGGTATCCCTTGAAAGCTTTCCCGACAGGAACAAGCTGTCCACGGAAAGTCCGAGACGGCTTTTACGTATTTCCTTTGTGGATATCCTGCCTGAGAACAATGCTTTTCTGAAAAGCAATACGGAAAACAGGGAATCGCTGTAATTGTTGTATACTACCTTTGGACTGTCCTTGAGAGATATCCTATCTATGGTGACGGACGGTATGCCCGACGGGCTGTCCTGTTCCTGACTGCCGTCATCCTTGAGTATATCCCAGTTGACTTTACCGTTTCCGTAATCTCTGGCATAGATTACAGGCCCCAAGAGACGGACATACGGGATGTGTATCTCACCTATGGCCAAAGCCGCCATATTGAGAGAAACGGAAAGTTCACCGAAACTGGCCAGCGTATCGGTACGCTCTGAAGACGCGCCGAATCTTTCTGCCGGATAGGTTACGGAAAAATCATTGAATGTGACGTTCAGATTCGGAAAATTCCTGAAGACAGAAGCGGAAACTTTCCCGAAAGATACGTTTCCGTCTATGAATTCAGCGGCATACCTGTTCGTCATGCGTGTCAGAAAGGCAGGAGACAGAACCAGTTGGATTACTGCCAGAAGCAGTACCCATATACCGATTATCCATAATACGATTTTTTTCCAGTTGAATCCTTTCTTTTTCATTTCATCAAAAAATTTTACCCTGAACCTCATTTTTGAGGGCGCTGTTACCGTACACTCACGTTTTATCCTGCAATGACAATGGCCATAAGAAATTCCACAGGTATCGCAGGCATATGGAAATGGAAACTTGAACATGGATATCCACAATCAAGTTTCCATCATCATTTCCAAACAAAATCAGAGTCCGAGCTTCTTGAAGAAGTCATTTCCCTTGTCATCGACCAGGATGAATGCAGGGAAGTCTTCGACACGGATCTTCCAGATTGCCTCCATTCCCAGTTCAGGATATTCCACGCATTCGATGGACTTGATGTTGTTTCTTGCCAGGATGGCAGCAGGACCTCCTATCGAACCGAGATAGAAACCGCCGTGTTTCTTGCAGGCATCGGTAACCTGCTGGCTTCTGTTTCCTTTGGCCAGCATTATCATGCTTCCTCCCTTGCTCTGGAACAGATCCACATAAGGGTCCATTCTTCCGGCAGTAGTAGGTCCCATCGAACCGCATGCCATTCCTGCAGGAGTCGTTGCCGGACCGGCGTAGTATACAGGATGGTCTTTGAGATACTGAGGCATTTCCTCGCCCCTGTCAAGACGTTCCTTGATCTTTGCATGAGCGATGTCGCGGGCAACAATGATGGTACCGTTCAGACTCAGACGGGTCGATACAGGATACTTGGTAAGCTCTTTCAGGATATTCTCCATCGGCTGGTCGAGATCAATCTTTACGGCATTGCCTTCACCGGCATTCCTCAACTCCTCAGGGATTAGCCTTCCCGGATTGTCATCAAGCTTTTCAATCCATATACCGTCCTTGTTGATTTTGCATTTTATGTTTCTGTCCGCAGAACAGCTTACACCGAGACCTACCGGACAGCTTGCGCCATGACGCGGCAGACGGATAATGCGGACATCATGAGCGTAATACTTGCCGCCGAACTGTGCTCCGAGACCGATCTTGTGCGCCTCTTCCAGAACCAGTTTCTCGAGTTCCACATCCCTGAATGCGCGTCCCGTCTCGTCTCCCGTTGTAGGAAGGCTGTCATAGTAATGCGTTGAAGCCAGCTTGACCGTAAGAAGGTTCTTCTCTGCGGAAGTTCCTCCGATGACAAATGCGATATGGTATGGAGGACATGCCGCCGTACCCAAAGTCTTCATTTTTGCTACAAGGAAAGGAACCAGGGTTCCCGGATTCAATATAGCTTTGGTCTCCTGGTAGAGGTATGTCTTGTTTGCCGAGCCTCCGCCCTTGGTGACACAG
Organism: uncultured Bacteroidales bacterium; assembly: GCA_949300335.1. Lineage (GTDB taxonomy): Bacteria > Bacteroidota > Bacteroidia > Bacteroidales > UBA932 > Cryptobacteroides. The sequence continues at coordinate 38,200 of CASGDV010000061.1, forward strand.
AGGAAACGATATTCCATACCTTCGGTGGCTTCGATATCAATCTGTGCCGGAAGATTGCACTTGGTGTTGACCTCATCATACATGGTAAGAGGGGCATTCTGCGAATAACGCAGATTCTCCTCCGTATAAGTCTTGTACACTCCCAGTGAAAGTGCCTCCTCATCACAATATCCGGTCCATACCTGCTGTCCCTTTTCTCCGTGGATTATGGCTGTTCCGGTATCCTGACAGAACGGAAGTTTTCCCTTGCTTGCCTCTTCGGCATTTCTCAGGAATGTAAGTGCGACATATTTGTCGTTTTCACTGGCTTCCGGGTCGGAAAGGATTTTTGCGACCTGGGCATTGTGCTCCGGACGCAGCATGAATGATACATCGCGGAAAGCTGCATTAGCCATTTCCGTAAGTCCTTCCCTGGCGACTTTCAGTATAGGTTTTCCTTCGAACTCCCCTACGCTGACATGTTCCTTTGTCAGCAGATAATATTCAGTCTTGTCTTCTCCAAGCTGAAACATGGGTGCATACTTAAATTCCATAAATTCTAGTTATTATTGTTTTCCATCAAAAAGACTCTCATGAATTCGTTCAGGTCCCCGTCAAGGACTCCCTGGGTGTCGGAAGTTTCATATCCGGTCCTCAGGTCCTTCACCATCTTGTAGGGATGGAGGACATAACTCCGTATCTGGGAGCCCCATTCGATTTTCTTCTTCTGGCCTTCCAGTTCCGCCTGTTTCGCCTGGCGTTTCTTCAGTTCTATGTCATACAGCCTTGATTTGAGAATTCTCAGAGCATTCTGGCGATTGTCCAGCTGAGACCGTGTTTCCGTGTTCTCAACAACTATGCCGCTCGGGATATGACGCACCCTGACACCTGTCTCCACCTTGTTCACGTTCTGTCCTCCGGCCCCGCTTGAACGGTAAGTGTCCCATTCCAGATCTGCAGGATTTATCTCTATCTCGATAGTATCGTCGACCAGCGGATATACGAATACGGAAGAAAAAGTGGTCTGACGTTTTCCCTGGGCATTGAACGGAGATATGCGCACAAGCCTGTGTACACCACTTTCCGCCTTGAGATATCCGAAAGCATAATCGCCTTCGAACTGTATTGTCACCGATTTGACACCGGCATCCTCACCTTCAAGCTCATCAGTCACGGTCACCTTGTAGCCATTCCTCTCCCCCCATCTCATGTACATTCTCATAAGCATGGCAGACCAGTCGTTGGCTTCCGTTCCTCCGGCTCCCGAATTGATTGTCAGTATGGCTCCGAGGTTGTCACCTTCTTCACCAAGCATATTCCTCAGTTCCAGTGATTCGATTTCCTTTACAAGGGCATCGTATGACGTCGCGAGATCCCTCGTCTCATCGGTTTCGGAATCTTCTCCTGAAGTCTCCAGGCTTTCCTTTGCAAATTCATACAGGACATCCAGATCGTCAAGACCGGAATGTATGCTGTCATAACCGGTAACCCAGAATTTTATTCCGGCCAGTTCCTTCAGGATTTTTTCCGCTTCTTTCGGATCATTCCAGAAATCCGCTGCCAGAGTCTTCTCCTGGCGCTGTTCTACTTCCTTTCTCTTCGCATCGATGTCAAAGGCACCTCCCCAGCATGTCCACACGCTGATGCAGAGCCTTTATCTGATCATTGTTTATCATACGCTCTCCATATTAAGAATCCGACTTGATTCCGCAAAAATAGCACTTTTTATCAAGATTCACACTAATTCTATACCGGCTGCGGCACACTTCCGCCTCATTTCATCCGGCCAGATGCTGCTCTGTATCTCGCCTATATGTGCCTTCCTCAACAGGAACATGCACAGCCTCGACTGCCCGATTCCCCCGCCTATTGTGCAAGGCAGTTTTCCATCCAGAAGAAGTTTGTGGAAATACAGGCCGGACTTCCATTCCTGACCGCGTTCTTCAAGCTGTCTTTTCAACGAGACTTCATCAACCCTTATTCCCATACTCGATACTTCGAAAGCGCTCCCGAGAACAGAGTTCCACAGAAGGATATCACCGTTGAGTCCGCAAAAACCTTCTTCATTCACCGTACTCCAGTCATCATAGTCGGCTGCCCTTCCGTCGTGAAAGGTCCCGTCCGACAGACGTCCTCCTATTCCTGTTACGAACACTGCCTTGTATTTTTTAACTATCTCGTTTTCGCGTTCCTTCGGAGACATGCCGGGATACATCTTCAGGAGCTCCTCCGAGTGTATGAAGAATATGTCGTCCGGCAGTTCAGGAACGAGCTGCGGAAATTCCACATAAAGTTTGTTTTCCGTAACCTTGATGGCTTCATAAATGCGGCGCACCGTCCTTTTCAGGAATGCCAGGTTCCGGTCTTCCCTTGTAATGACTTTCTCCCAGTCCCACTGGTCCACATATATGGAGTGGATATTGTCAAGTTCTTCGTCCGGTCTCAGGGCATTCATGTCCGTATATATGCCTCTGCCTGGCATGACGCCCATTTCCGCGAGCTTGAGGCGTTTCCATTTGGCAAGGGAATGCACGACTTCGGCCTTGCAGTCACCCATGTCACGGATAGGGAAAGAAACAGGTCTTTCCACACTGTTGAGGTCGTCATTGATTCCGGTTCCTGTAAGTACGACCATCGGAGCTGTAACCCTGAGCAGAGCCAGCTGGGCGGACAGGTTCAGCTGGAACATGTCCTTCACCGATTTGATAGCCTTTTCGGTAACCTCCACACCACCGAGGAGGTTCTTGTAATTTTTGGGGAGAAATAACGGCATAACAAAAAAAATTATGAAAATCATACAAATTTAGCACATTTTTTCATAAATTATGGAGTAACTTAGCGACGTTTTTCAGCAAATATTCAAAGGAATGATAGGAATTTTCGATTCCGGAATAGGCGGCCTGTCCGTTCTGAAGGAAATATACAGGCTGCTTCCGGATGAAAGATACATTTACTTTTCCGACAATGCCCACTGCCCCTACGGTGAAAAATCCCGGGAATATGTAATCGGGCGTGCCGTATATATTTCGGAGCTCCTCATGAAAAGGGGGGCGGATATTATTGTAGTCGCATGCAATACGGCGACTGCGGCTGCCATAACCACGCTGAGAGCATGCTATTCGGCAGAAGATGACCCTGCGGTTTCGGAAAAGGTCATGCTTCTCACCGGAGGAAGACACAGTCATATCAGATTCATAGGAATGGAACCGGCAATCAAGCCAGCCGCCATGCAGACAAGAACGGGAGTTGTCGGCGTCCTCGCGACATCGGGAACTCTGAATGCCGTCAAATACAAACACACGAGGGACGAGTACAGCGGCAGGGTGAAGGTCGTCGAGCATACTGGAGAAGGCTTCGTCGAACTGGTTGAAAGAGGAATCACGGAAGGTCCGGAAGCCGATGCAGTCGTACGCAGAAGTCTGAAACCGCTGCTGGATGCCGGAGCCGACACCATTGTACTCGGATGCACTCACTATCCTTTCCTCGAGAAAAGCATTGCCGAAGCTTGCGAGGAGTTGTGTCCGGAAAGAAATGTGGCAATCATAAATCCTGCTCCGGCCGTCGCCAGACATGTGCTCGAAGTTCTGAAGGATGAAAAGACGAATACCGGATGTCGGATGACCTCCGGTATTGAATTCCTGTCTTCCGGCAATTCCGGTAATCTGGAACTTGCCGCGAAGAATCTGAAAATATTCTGAATCGTTATTTGGTCCAGGATGCAGTCCAGTCCTCCGACTCGGACACAGCTCCCTTTCCGTCAATGATTCCTACATATTTGTTCTTGAGAGTGATTGCCTGGTTGGAAAGATTTCCGTCCTCCTGAAAATCGGTATTGCCGTATGCATCATTCTCTTCATTCACGAGCTCCTTGTCGACGGAGATATTCGACAATATGGAAACACCTTCCAGTATAGAATTTACGGTTTCCTCTGTTTCAAGGGTTATTGATTTTGCCTTGCCGAGAATCAGGGCATCTCTCAGTTCCACCTGGGTTCCCGCGCGGAGGCGCACTCCCCTCTTGTTGTCCGCACTGCCGTTTCCGACAAGGGTCGCTTTGCTGATTACAGGATGCGAAACCGGTGTCTGTGCAAAATTCTTGTCATTGTTGTCACACTCCATGAGACAGTCACAGTCATATCCGAGGACATCTTTGGAAGACTGATAGGCAACTATATACTCCGCTTTGCCGTTCCAGCCTTCCGTCCAGTCGAAAGAATCATCGGAACAGTCAGTTACCACGCAGTGGTCTATATTGACCGAGCCTCCGAAAAATTCGATTCCGTCATCGGCTCCGCCGTAAGCCTGGACATATGAAATTGTAGTTCCGCTGCCGACTCCGTAAAGAGAAAGGCCGTTTGATTCATGAGATTCGTCAAGGGCATCGCCGCCATATACCGCATTGCCTATTTCGGAAGTGTTTCCCGAACCCGCATTCGTATGGGCCTTGCCGCAGATATGAAGTCCTCCCCATGATCCGGATTCCTTTGCCTCGGATGTCATGACGACAGGAGATGATGCTGTACCTACAGCATTTATCTTCGCGCCCTGTTCGATAAGTATGTAATTGATTTCACCGTTGTCTTTTGCAATGATGGTAACCCCCGGCTCTATGTTCAGGGTTGCCGGAGCCTTGACCTGGAGGCTGCTGACGAGATAGTAGGTATTTCCTTCAGCCAGTGTCATATCCTCGGTAACATAGCCGCTGAGTTCCGCTCCGTCTTCCAGACCGTTATTGTCGTCATTTCCGGTTTTTTCACATGATGTAAGAACCGTGGCTGACATGCCGAATACCAACAGAAGTGTCGATACAAAATCAAGTTTTCTCATAAAAAATACGATTAAATTAGGGACTGTCGTTTAATTCCGTCATTATGAGTCAATCGGCAGACTGTCCCTGTTGTTTTTCCGATCGAACTCATCTTTTTATATATTCGGCTCCGTTTAGGAGCCCCTTTTTTCATTTTTGGACCCAACTGGAGCCAA